>CALUQC010000041.1 GCA_944322805.1 uncultured Bacteroidales bacterium
AATCATTGCCATACTTTCGTCGGCGACCTTTACTACAATGCAGACGGCGTTCAGGCTACGGTCTCCCCTGTTTTCGATTATGAAACGATGATCGAAGGCATTGCAGACAACGGAGGGGCTACCAGGACATGCAAACTCACAGGAGACGCATCCTCGAATCCGGCATTCGGGAACGGCATGTCTCTGTCCGGCCTCACCTCATTAGCCGATGAGACAGTCTCCGCGGACATCCTTTCCGCAGACCAGAACGGCATTGCAAGAACCGATGCCGACAAGATAGCAGGAGCCTGCTGCGTGAAATAGTACACATGTCACCCTCATTGTCACCCTCATTGTCATCCCGATTGCAGCCGGAATGACAATGAGGATGACTGACGTTAAAATTGAAATAATGAAAATTTTTCTAAAGATATTATCGACATTGTTTCTCTGTGCAGGTATTATTTCCTGCACAGGGGAACTTGACAACGGAGAACAGGACGGAAGCCATTCCATCGGTTTCCCGGAAAATCCGGTAATCGTAGGATACAGTTCAGGCACATATCAGGCTGCCGTCATTTCAGCAGACGAGTGGACAGCCGAGCCTGTCTCCGAATGGATATACGATGTAGCCAGGACAGCCGAAGGCATAGAATTCACCGTGGAAGCCAACGGTTCGGAAGATTTCCGCGACGGAAGCATCCTGTTCTCCGTCCCAGGCTCGTCCTACACAAGGTCTCTGACTGTCAGACAGTCGGGAAACACCGGAAAACTCAGCGTGGAAAAGACCGATGTGGATATTGCCACGACAGGCGGCACCTGCACCCTGTCGGTAAGTTCCTCGGAAAACTGGACCGTGTCCTCCACCTCTTCCATGCCATGGCTTACGGCCGAAAAACAGAACAGCACGACACTTTCATTGTCCGCTGAAGCCAACTATTCCGGCTCGCCCCTCTCGGGCACATTGACGCTGACGACCGTATCCGGAAACGAAAGCATAGACATAAATGTCACGCAGGAAGCGGACAACAGCGTTTTTCTCGGGGCAACGACTCAGGCCGGAAGAAAATTCGTCCACAAGTCCGGCCTTGTGACTTCCGTCGTTTCGGATAAGGCGTACAGCCTGAATGAAGATACCGATGTCCTGGAAATACAGTATATGGGCAACGCATCAGGCAGTGTCGAACCGTACAGCCTGTTCGTCTTCGACATTGAGCTCTCGGACAGGACATCCGTAGCAGTCACCTGTACCGGAAACGATGCTTCCACAATCAAGACAAACGACAGTGAAGTCACTGCGACATCCATCGTAAGGGAAAAATTAGCAGCCATGCAGGCCGACCTTGCCGGCCATACCGTACTTGGAGGAGTGAACGGAGATTTTTTCTATGGAGCCGGAAGCGATCCTGAACGGAACAACCTGCTTCATGGAGTGATGCACAAGGACGGAATCTGCCTGAAAAGCACTTTCGACGGAGGAGCCGCATGCACCGTATTCGCCATAATGAAAGACGGGACTGCAAGAATACTCACCCAGCAGCAGTATGCCGGTGAAAGCGCGGATATACGGGAAGCTGTCGGAGGCCGGCAGCACCTGCTTTCCTCGGGCGCTCCGTTAGAATTCACGGACGAGCGTTTCGAACCGAGGACCGTAGTGGGCACTGGCGAGAACGGACACAAGGTGATTATAGCAGTGATGGACGGCAGGCGGGACAGCTATTCGGTCGGAGCTTCCTACGAGGTGATGGCTGAGATCCTGCTCGCAATGGGTGCCGAAGATGGCATAAATTTAGATGGAGGCGGCTCGTCGACCTTTGCGGTAAAGACCGGGACAGGCAGCAGCATCGATGACTTCGAGACACTGAACAGGCCTACGGACACTGCCGGAGAACGGGCCGTGGTAAACGGACTTGCAATAATTTCAGGAGAATGACCGCCATGAAAAAAATCCTGGCAATTACAGTAATTGCAGCAGGCCTGCACATCGGAGCGCATGCGCAGGGGCCTGCCGACTCTGCGGCCTTCGCCGATGCCAAATGGACAGTCACCATGCTCGGGAAAGGGGCCGAGGCACACTGCGCGCAAATGGAAATTTTCGACTCGAAGCAGAGCATATGCGTGATAAAATATCCGGCAGCCAAGTATGAGACAAGACTCCTTTACAGCCCGGGGGAAGACGCGGATATCACCAGCCGTCTTGCCGGGGATGCCGGGGCGGAGTTTGCCATTAATGCGAGTTATTTCAACGTCCGCACCCACTACTCTACAGTTTTCTGCTCGGTCGGGAAAAAGATACTTTATCCAGGGACCAATCCTCCCGAAGCATACCGGGTGAACGGGATATTCGGACTGAAAGACAAAAAGGGCAGGAAAATAGTGATAGAGGCCTGTGACACTTCCGCATATCGCGATGCAAGCGGCAAATTGCATTCGGCAATCGCAGCAGGCCCCGTACTTGTAATCGATGGGGATATCGTCGTACCGGAAAAAGCGGAAATGAATTTGTCATCGGCACAGTTCTATGACAAACGGCATCCGCGGGCCGTGGTCGGTACGGACAATGACGGATGGGTATATTTCGTCGTTATAGACGGAAGGTCTGCCGGAAATGCAGACGGGACCACGATATACGAAACGGCCTGGATATGCCGGATGCTCGGCATGGAGGATGCCATCAACATGGACGGAGGCGGCTCCTCCAGTCTCTGGTCTGAACGGGAGGGCGTACTGAATCATCCGAGCGATAACAAAAAATTCGATCACGAAGGAGAGCGCATCGTTCCGAGCATAATTGCGGTATTCTGAGGGTTTGCATGGGACAGGCATTGTCCATGATGCGAGCCGGATACTTTTGAGAGAATCAATAAAAAAGGCTGCAAAGGACGGTAATTCCTGTTGCAGCCTTTTGGGTATTATGCTTGAAAACCTTTAGTCGTTCAGCGAGAAGCGTTTGAAACCGAGGATTTTGGCATCCTTGTCGACACCTGCAAGATAATCCTTTACGGAAATCTTGCCGTCGCCCATCTGGTATTCCTGCTCCTCGAGGGTGTTCTCCTTGAAGAACTTGTTCAGACGGCCGTTTGCGATGTTCTTGATCATGGCTTCAGGGAGATTGGCAGATTTCTCAGCAGAGACAGTCTTTATGATCTCGCGGGCCTGATCCGCCTGCTCGGCAGTAAGCCAGCCTTTTGCCGTGTTGGAAGCGATGTGATCCTCGCTGTCCACATGGGCAGGGTTGATACCGGCTTTCTCAAGAGCGGAGTTTACTGCCTTCTTTACCAGTTCTTCCTTGGTTTTCTCTACGGCTACAGCCAGCTCGTTGTCTATAACGCTCTGAGGAACGGACTCCTTGTTTACAGCCACCGGATTCATGGACGCAACCTGCATGGCGATGCCTTTGCCGGCTTCTGCCGGAACTTCCTTGTTGAAAGCCACCACAGCAGCGAGTTTGCCGTTGATCTTGTGGATGTAAGATGAAATATACGGAGCCTCTATGCAGGCATAGTAGGCAATAGAGTGTTTTTCGCCAGTTTTACCGGTCTGCTCGGTCACAGCGGCCTCCACGGTCCTTCCGTCAGCCAGCTTGCAGGCTTTCAAAGCCTCTGCATCAGCAGGGAACTGGGCAAGAGCCGCATCTGCGATGGCGTTGGCCAAAGTCTGGAATTCCTCGTTCTTGGCCACGAAGTCGGTCTCGCATCCGAGAGCTACGAGAATAGCCCTGTTGCCGTCCACCTTTGCAATGGCCGCACCTTCGGAAGTCTCCCTGTCGGCTCTTTTTGCCGCTACGAGCTTGCCTTTTTCGCGGATGATTTCCTGTGCCCTTGCATAGTCGCCTCCGGCTTCTACGAGAGCTTTCTTGCAGTCCATCATACCTGCGCCGGTCATTTGACGCAATTTCATTACGTCAGCTGCTTTAATTTCCATATTCACAAGAATTTAGAATGTTAGTACCTTATTCGGCATCTGCCGCCGGAGCCTCAGCCGCAGTTTCTGCCGGAACTTCAGCTGCAGGGGCCTCTTCCGCAGCAGCTTCAGCCTTCGGAGCCTCCTCCGCAGTCACGGCAGCTTCCTCAGCCTTTGACTTGCGGGTGCGGAGCTTCTTGCCGCCCTGTGTCTGGGCATCGGCCTGCTCCGGAGCTTCCTTTTCCTTTTCGAGCTTTCTCTCGTCAAGGCCTTCCGCTACGGCAGCGCAAAGCGCGTCCACGATATAGGAAATGGATTTTGCAGCATCGTCGTTTGCCGGAATCACATAATCGACTGGTGTAGGATCGCAGCAAGTATCAACCATTGCGATAACCGGGATATTCAGACGATTGGCTTCTTTAACAGCATTCATTTCCTTCTGTACGTCCACGATGAAAAGGGCGGACGGAAGACGGGTCAGATCCTTGATGGAACCGAGGTTCTTCTCGAGTTTGGCTCTCTGACGGGTAATCTGGAGACGCTCGCGTTTTGCAAGGGTATCGAAAGTACCGTCTTCGATCATCTTGTCTATGGTATTCATCTTCTTGACAGCCTTGCGGATGGTAGGGAAGTTTGTAAGCATTCCGCCCGGCCATCTTTCTGTCACGTAAGGCATGTTTACGGATGCGGCCTTTTCAGCCACGATCTCCTTTGCCTGTTTCTTGGTAGCCACAAACAGGATCTTGCGGCCGGAGCGCGCAAGCTGTTTCATCACGTTTGCAGCCTCGTCTATCTTGACAATACTCTTATGCAGGTCGATGATGTGGATCCCGTTTTTCTGATCGAAAATGTATGGGGCCATCTTAGGATTCCACTTCCTGGCCAGATGTCCGAAGTGAACACCTGCATCGAGCAGTTCTTGGAAATTTGTTCTTGGCATTGTAATAATTTGTTTTACTTGTTTTTACTTTCCCCGAGGGTCATTTTCATATTGCCCGCAGGGCATTTCCGTCAATCCGGAGTAGCGGCATGGCCGGTCTCCCGAATTTTCCGCAGCCTGTCAAATCGCGGTAGCCGGCGGGGATTCCCATCCTCATCCGGATCCTCCGATTTATGATACCGGCCGCACTGTAATGTAAATCGTCAGGCAAAAACTAACGTTTGCTGAACTGGAAGCGCTTGCGTGCACCAGGCTGACCAGGTTTCTTTCTCTCGACCGTGCGTGCATCGCGGGTAAGAAATCCGTTGGATTTCAATGCAGGACGATAAGCCTCTCTGTCTATCTCGCTGAGTGCGCGGGCAATACCGAGTCTGATGGCTTCCGCCTGTCCCTTGATTCCGCCTCCGTCGACATTGACCTTCACGTCAAACTGTCCTGCCGTACCGGTAACTTCGAAAGGCTGGTTCACGATATAACGGAGCGTGTCCTCTTTGAAATAATTCTCGATTTCACGGCCATTAACTGTGATGTTGCCTTTCCCGGCAACGACATAAACACGAGCGACTGCCGATTTACGTCTTCCAAGGGCGTTTACTACTTTCATTTGTCTAAATTTCGTTTAACTTGATTGTTTTCGGTTGCTGTGCCTGGTGCGGATGCTCGCTTCCCTGATAAAGGTAAAGATTGTTGATCAGCTTCGCGCCAAGACGGTTTTTAGGAAGCATGCCTTTAACAGCCATCCTTACAAGTTCGGTAGGTTTCTTCTTCAAGATCTCCTTAGGCGTGGTGAAACGCTGCCCTCCCGGATAACCGGTATGGCGGACATACACCCTGTCAGTCATCTTGTTTCCCGTAAGCCTGATCTTGTCTGCATTGATAATGATGACATTGTCGCCGCAGTCCATGTGCGGAGTAAAACTTGGCTTATTCTTTCCACGAAGTATGAGAGCTACGCGGGAAGCAAGACGTCCGAGCACCAGATCGGTAGCATCGATGAGAACCCACTCTTTTTTGATATCGCCGGCTTTCAGCGATACAGTTTTGTAACTTTGTGTGTCCACTGTCTTGATTTTTAATTGGTTAATACTAAAAATTGCGATCCCTACACTAAATAGGGGTCGCAAAGATAGCAAATATTTTCAATTCAGCAAAATATTAATATTCACAGGTCATTCACAGGGCATGCGGGATACAGGGATATCCGGGTCACTCGCTGACGTTTATGACATTTCCGGACAGGGTGCCTCCGGCGGACAGGATTATCCTGTAACCCTGGGCATCGATACAGTAGCCGTCAGGGACGACAAGTTCTCCGACAAGGCTGCTCCAGTCGACATGGGAATAAAGGCGGATGGTGCGGCTGTCGTCGCAATATTCGGCCAGGGCGTCCTCGTCTACAGGCTCAGTCCGCAGAATGTCGAGCAGAGCCATGGCATCTTCCTGCGAATAGATTCCGGGACGCCGGTGAATCACGTTGTCCTCCTGCCCCGTATTCCAGTCCACTATGGTGCAGCCTACTCCGCCATACGCCCCGTCCTGCACGGAAAGCTGCATCTTCATGAACTGTCCGGCATCGAGCCTGTCCACATCCGCAAGTCCCGCAAGGGAGGCAAAATATGTCTTGGTGACACCTCCTATTTCGGCCGTTACCGTAAAATATCCGGGCTGCAATTCATCCGGCTGGTCCCCTTCGGCCACTCCGTCATCCTGTCCGAATTCGAACGGGCATACATATAACATATAATCGCGGGGATCGGTCCCGTCCCTTGCATCCCAGTGCCACACGAGACCTTTTTCCGGGGCTTCATAGCCCGTCTCCCCCTCCCTGAGCCATACGTCAGCCTCGTCTCCGTCCATGGACCGCTCCCTCCTGGCATCGAAGACCGCCGACGAATACAGGTTGGGGAAGGTGACGGTACACTGCTCCACCTGGGTAACGGACCCCATGGCATCTATATGCGACAGCCCCGTCAGCTGTATCTTGGCTACCGGCCTGTAAAACAGGAGCCTGACATAATTGCCGTTGTCAGCATATGTCACCGGGCCCTCCACGGCCACAATGAACTGCTCCAATCCGGTGTCCTTCTGTATTCCGAATACCGCTTTCCCGGCCGTCCTGTTATCCGCAGACATGGTCACGCCTCCGCCGTCACCCGACGGGAAAGTCCAGGCATGGAACGTATGTCCGGCATCATGTCCGCTCCAGACGAGCTGCCCGTCTCCGGACGAATACTCGAGGCGCCCCTCGACCCCGTCCGCGGCCGAATAGACTGAAACCGCATCCATGACGCCGTCCACAGACTTGCAGACGGCGATGTCTCCGAATTCCGCGTCGCTCGAACTGTTGATCATCACGAAATCATCCTCGTCGAAGCCGCTTCCGGCCCGGAGTGCCCCGGCATTCACGGCTCCCGCAAACGAAATCTCCTCCCCTGCCGGGAAATCCGGCTCCGCATTCCTGCCGCATGACAAAAAGGACATTGCGGCAAAAATGCCAGCCCCGCACAGGTACATATGCTTCAATATATCCATAATCAATATTCTATGTTGCCTATTTCTCCGATGAAATCATAGTCTCCCGAATTGTGGCAGCTGTTGCCGTCCGACCAGTCGGTATCGGACCTGCCTGCAAACAGCCCTATGAAATACAGGTCGTCATCTCCGAATACGAGAGCGGTGGAAATATCGCTCCTGGCATCCACGCCTGTCACCGAGCGTACCATGTACACTTGTCCGAACGCGCCGCCGAGGGCATAATAGGAATTTTCATACGGCAGGAAACCGGCTCCCTCGTAATCATGGCCGTTCACCGTGCCGAGAGAAGTGCAGTCCGACACCTCGTCCACCGCATAAACATAGCCTGCCAGGCCTCCGGTATAGGAGCGGCCCTCACCGTTGACAGTCCCGTCGATAGCATAGGCAAGCCCTCCGGTGACTTCGCCTGAAACGGCAGAGCCTGTCAGCGACACTCCCGACGATACCTGTTCCGACCCGCGGATCATGCCGGCCAGACCTCCGGTGTACACAAGCACCCCGCGCGACCCGGCGGAACTTACGTCAGCCGCTATGCTGCAGTCGGAAACAGGTCCCGTGGACAGTCCTACAAGTCCGCCGGCATACCTCTCTCCCTCGGCATAGTCGATATTGCCGGAGGTGCTCTCCGGGAAGCTGCAATTGCATATCACCTCGATGGCCGCGCCGTCATCGTCATTCATCATGCTGATATTCCGGAGAGCGCCGGAAGACTGTCCGGCTATTCCTCCGATATTGACCCTGCTGTACGACATGTCCGATTCGGCTTTCACCGTGATGCTTCCGCCCGCCTCCACATTCAGTACGGTGCCGGAATTGTTGCCTATGAGGGCGCCTATGTTGCTCACCACGCCTGTCTCCGGAGGAATCACGGATATGCTGATGTCCTTTAGACGGATATTGCTTATCACCGACGATACCGCGCTTTCTTCACCGAGGATGCCGGCATTGTCCGTGATTTCCACGCCGGAAACAGTACCGCGGGCTATTCCGAGATTGCTGACCCTGCCGTTGATCCGGCTGAATATCCCGGAGCCGGACACATTCTTCACATAATGGTAGCTTCCGTCGAAAACCGCCCCGTTAGGGAGTTCCCCCGGAGTAAACCGGTTGTTCTGGAAATCCACGTTCCTGAGCAGGACCGTCCTGTCCGGCTGCATGGACAACACTGGTATTCCGGATGCCGTGACATAATCCTCGCCGTCATGTATTGCCTTCAGGAAATCGTCAATCTCGGTCTCCGAGAGTTTCACGTCGTCCGTATCGTCATCGGGATCAGGCCACCATTCGTCCTCGTCGGCCTTGTCGACATTTCCCGAGCCGGAGTCTATCCGCACCGCATAGCTTTTACCCGGCTCCATGTTCCCGAGCTCTTCGATTTCCGTCAAAGTCAGATACTGAAGTCCGAACTCATAGGTGATCCGCATGTCGCTGTAATCCCCCGGAGCCAGGTAGAATACGGCTGTCCCGTCTCCGCCGCTGGTGCCGGCCACATGATTCCGGCCTCCCGGACGGCCTGACGGATCCGAAGCGTAGAATCCGAAAGACAATGTCCCGTCCGTATCCCTGACCAGGGAAAAGGCATCTTCCATGTTATCCTTTTCTATCCAGAATCCCGATTCACCCTGCGTCAGGCCGGACAATGTGAGTTTCGTGCACAAATGTCCGAAATCGAGGCTGACCGCCGCTCCGTACCTCACGTTTTCCGCAGTTGCATACAACGGGTCCGCCTCTGTCCGGAGATAATCGAGGGATCTGTCGGTCCTCGCCACAAGTATTCCGGAAGAATGCGCCAGATAATACGCATGGAAAGTGGCTGCCTCGGCGTCCCACGGCCAGAGCATCGGCTCCGGATGTTCAGCGGAACTTTCCCTCGAGACCCATTCCCCGCCAGTCAGTTCCAGGCAGTCGTATGAAGTCACCGTGCTGCCGCCGGTCAGGGAAAACTTCGCCGATATGTGGATGATGTCACCTTCCTCGAACTCGAATCCTCCGTGCTGGACTTTCGTCTCCGCAGACCCGGCCGCCCCGGAAGGTCCGGACGCCCCTGCCGCCTCCATCTGCCGGCATGCCATGACAAACTCCACCGGAATCCCTCCCGTGGCGTCAGCGTCTCCCGTTTTTTCAGGCAATGCCTCTTCCGCGCATCCTGCAAGGACGAACGGCAATATGAAAATATATCCGTACTTTTTCATGGTGTCCTTTTTTTCAATATATCAGTGCCGAACTCAAGTTGTCCGAGACGGTGACGTCCCCGGTGCGTTCTCCTGTAAGCCCGTCCGGGCTGCATCCTGCCGACAGCAAAAGTCCGCTGACAGAATTTCCCGTCAGTGAGCCGCCGGTGGCGCTTCCGACCAGGGCTCCGGCGAGTCCTTCCGCCTCTATTCTAAGGTCTGACAGGCCGCAGTCCATGATGCTTCCCCCTGTCATCACGTTTGCAACGACCCCGACCGCAGAAGTCCCGGAAGCCGAAATAGCAGCCGAAGCGATATTCAGATTCTTCACGGCCCCTCCGTCCGACAGGGCGGCGGCCAAGGTGCATGCAAGGCCGGTCAGGGTGTAATTCCTCCCGTCCAATTCGTCTTTCAGTTCCGTGACAAGACTTGCCGCACCGGAAAATATCCCGGTAATATCGATATCGGCCGTCAGCCGGAATTTCCATTTTCCGTCAGTCATTTCCCCGTATTTCCTGAGACCCTCCACCGTTCCATCATCGTCCGGATTCCGGAGATAAGAGTTGTAAAGCAGTACCCAGTTTTCGAAATCCGCAGTGCTGCCTATCCCGTAATCTCCTCCGAGTTCGATCAGCTCCTCGTCTTCCCACGGCAGAATCTCATACGGCCAGACCACCGGCGCCGTTCCCTTCATGCTCACATTCACCGGGTATCTCCATCCCTGTTCCAGCGGGTCGAGCCCGGGATAAATCCTCTGGGTGCCGCCATGATTGTCCGTCAGGACAAAATAGTCCACCTCCGCGCCTTCCGGCAATATTACCGAATAGCAGACAGGTATGACATCCCCGCCTTCGGACAGGACGACATCCGTATGCCTGACGGCCATGAACTCCTTTTTCGCCGCCGCATCGTCTTCCACCTCGAGAGTTATGCTTCCCCCGGCCTCATCCTTCACCACGACTGCCTTCCTGCCGGTTTTCAGCACCACTTTCGCCTCCTCCTGATTTCCTGCGGCATCGAATCCCGCACCCGGAATTATTATGAGCATGGAAAAAGCATGTCTGAAACCGAAATATATCCTGCCCTGGACTATCTGGCTCGAGCCTGCCACAAGTATGTCCTCCACACTGCCGTCAGGGCGGTAAATGTCTATGACGTCCGTATTCGACGAAGAATAAGGGTAATAGGCGAAAGTGTAGCCGAGATTGTTCGGATAGTCTACGACCAATTCTTCATTGGTGAAATAGTTCCCGCTTTCCGAATAATACATCGGATAATTCGAATATCCTCCGGACGCATCGCCGAGGGCATCCCTCATGGAATAGAAGCCTATCATGTCCCCTTCCGAAAATCCCGGTTCCGACAGATACGAGCCCAAATCGTCAAGAACGGTCCTTGTCTGCACCGGAGGCATGCGGCCTATATCCGCATATATCCTCAACGCATTGCCGGTCCCGCCGGCACCCGAGACAAGGGCCTCCTTCGTATCGAAGCCGTAAACCGTATAGCCGTGGAACTCGATTTCGAAACCGTCATCCTTGAACAACGGCATCCCGTCCGCAGTCTCGGAACTGCCGACGCTGCGGTACATGTAGAATGTCCAGACACCGCTGTCGTCCCTGGAAGCATACTTTATCAATGCCGCCTCATCCTTCGGCTCGCTGTTGTAAGCCGCCACGGCGGAAGCATAGTCGGCGGCAGTATATATGCCCTGCTGTTTTGCAATGATACCTATATTGTCTATTTCCTCCCATTTCTTCACGTAGACCGGCATGAAGATTATCGGGACATCCTCGGCAGCATCGGAAATCCTGGCCCGCAGCACCATATGCCGGCCCTGCTCCAGACCAGTCAAAGGCTCAGGAGTGCCGGCTTCCTCCCCTTCCGTCACCATATAGCGTGTCAGGGTGCCGCTGTATGTCCTGCCGTCGAATTCAATGCTCAGGACAGGCCATTCACTTTCATCGAAAGTCTGGGGAGGGAATATCCATGGAGAGACAACGAAGTGGCTTTCCTTCTGCTCAAGCACGCCCTCATGAAGGAGTATTTCCGTACGGCTGCCGGACACCTTCACCTGTCCGGACCGCCTGTCGAATTCCGAAGGCGTATCGAGGACACCCGACAAAGTGACCCTGACCTGTTTCCCGTCGAGGTCGACCCTGTCGCTGTTTATCTCCAGTTCCACAGATATCATGGACATGCGGTGCATCAGCCGGAAATGCAGGGCTTCCTGCGTTTCGGTATTCACGCTGCCCCATACGATATCCGGTACACCGGGGTCCGTCACGGAGGCAGCCGCGTAAGACTCTCCGAGCGTCACCGTTTCCGCCGAAGTGTCATCATCCACGTTGTCGAGAGTGAAGGAATATTGCCCGTCGGAAGCCCTTGCGGAGACACTTGTCCACCTGAGATAAGTGTAGATACCGTTCTCGTCCACTGTCATGGGGAAGCCTTTCGACGAGGAAAATACGGCCGGGCACACCGAGACTGCATCCGGGGAACTGTAATAGGTAAGCATGAAATCGCCGTCCGTCACGGTTCCGTCAGGCAATGCAGCCTTCGTTGCAGTCTCCACGGAGGCCGACAATACGACCCTTCCGTCATTTTCCACGACCTGTTCTTCCTTTGCACAGGACAGCAGTGCCGACATGGCAAGTATGTATGCTGCGATTTTTTTCATTGCATCTGCGTTTGATAATTAGTTCCTAATTTTCCGGCAGGAGTTCCACTTCGGACCATGAGCTGTTCCACGGCAGGATTTCAGCATCCACGAGCACCGGCTCCGCACTGTCCGCCGCAGCATCCAGACTGAGCCGGGTGATGGCTCCCTGCACCATGTCAATCGGCCTGGACGGCGTGTAGGCATAGGTTTTCTCCATTACGACCTGCCGCCCGTCTTCGTCCAGCCCGACTATTGTCCTTATGTCCATGGTCAGCAGCGTCTCCTGTGTACGGATCTGCTGTGTCGGCACGATGGCTGCAAACCTGCATGTCTGATACACGGTCCCGTCAGAGCCCTGTTCGGTCCCGTCAGCAAACGGAAGCCTGTACATGAGTATGTCGTTCCGGCCTCCGTCGGAAGTGGCGGCCACGGTGCGCGATTCATAGCTGTCGATTGCTTCCGTATAACGGACATTGTACGTCACGTACATGTCATGCAGGGTAACGCCGGTTACGGTCCGGAGTCCGTCCGGGTCATCCTGCGGGAAGCCGTTGTCATCATCAGGACCGGCGACCGGCAGTTTCAGCTCGATGCGTATCATGGAGAATACATGCCAGAATCTGAGTTTCAGCAGGCCGTACCTGTCAGCAAGGGGTTTTCTGGTATATGCGAGCAGCAGGTCGGATGCCAGGAAGCCGTCTTCAATGCTCTGGTCAGCCTGCACCCTGTCGAACGGAGTATAGTATATCGGATAACAGGCCGCCTCGAAAATGAACGCATTCGACGTCGGCACTATCTTGTCGTCATCGATTCCCGCATCCATATCCACCCGGTCGCTGTCTCCATACACGGACCCGGCCTTCAAGGGGAAGAAATTCGGCTCGTTATCCTCCCACATTACGCCCTCTTTCGTGTAGATATAGTCATGGTACGAATCCGGGTCGGTGAAATCGGGTGAAGCATAATTCACGGTATTCACTACCCGTATGATCGACCTGTCCACAAAAAATGCGTCATGCAGATATGAATCCGCGTCATCTGCCTTGGACTCCGGATAGCCGGCCACCGCCACTGCTATTCCGCCGTCCGTTTCCTCCGGCTCCTGCGGCACATTATCTTCCGTGCAGGACACTGCCGGAAGCAAAACCGCAAGAAGAATACTCTTATAGTCAGTTTTCATATTTCCCGCATTTATTCAGACCATTCGGAAATACTGCCGTCGACAGGGTCCAGTTCCGTCCACGGCTCTATCATGCCGTATATTCCCTCGACTACCTCTATCTGCTGCATGCTTTTGACGATGATATCCACGTTCACATGCGTGCAGCGGAACAACGAGTTCAAAGGTCCGTCGTCTCCTGTCAGCCTGAAATCCCTGATCCTGTCGTTTCCGTCGTCACCGGCATCACCTCCGGGTCCCATGCGCAGGGAAAGGGTATATGTCTGCTCTCCCTCGGCGATGTTCCTGCTTTCGGGAAGATACAACGGCGGGAGCGTCACGGACTCAAGATGGTCAACGACCAGTCTCGACGGAATTTCCAGTTCGAACGGGTTGTGCACGGCAGACTCCGGAATGTCATAGGCGGTCACCGTCCTTCCGGCAAGCAAGTCGGAAATCCAGTTCGACCCGGTCCCGTGAGGATAAAGGTATGAGGCGGAAGCCATGCTGTACAGGGTCAGGCCGGAAACCCCGAAACTTGTCCCGTCCTCCATTTCATTCCTGAACGTAAAGGTAAACTTGACGGCCGAGAAAGCCACATACAGCGTCCCGCAGTCCACATTCTGATTCCGGACATTGAAAGTATAGGACGAGGACATCGGTATTGCGCCGGCATCCTGAAGAAAATCCGGAGTGATTCCTTCGTATGCGTCGATTCTGTCTTTCAGCCCGTCAGGGTTTTCGAGGTCGAGCCCCGGGAGATTCTCGGCATTGGCTATCAGATAGATTGTCTTGGTCTCGTACCGGCTTACCCGGAACGTCTTGTTCCGCACCTCGGGGAGAGGCGCCGACGGATTGTCGTAAATCAGCTCATTGTGTTCCACGCTTCCGTCCGGATGAAAAATCACGGCTCTGAGGGTCGATATCTTCTCGGAATCTCCTGCCGCACGGGTACCTGCCGCTCCACCGCCCTTTACCGCAGCTATGTCCATGGACAGGTCAGCATAACCGGAGGTGCCGGACATGTCGCCGTCCTGATAGGGGCTGCATCCGCATATCATGCCCAGGCAGAAAAGGAGTCCTGCCGGGAATCCGGATATTTTCTTGAGTTTCATGATAGTCCGATATTGTTGTCCCTGACTGTCCAGTCGTTTATGATTATGTCCACGTCATGCCAGGTGTAGTCGTTGAGCAGGAAGACGATGTTCCAGCGTCCTTCCCTGTCGAGATATTCCTGGCTGTCCATGTCCGCATACTTCTCGCTCTTGAGAAGGAGCAGGTACTGGACAAGCGGTATATCCACCACCGTATCCTGCTGCTTGTGGCTGTATATGACGAGTTTTGCCCTGCTGTCGGCCATGACTCTCGACAGGGAGAATTCCGCGTATGCCGCAGAAACATTGTTCCCTCCGGCGGAGCCCACATCGAGACCGTCTCCGGAGGTCCACGGCAGGTATGTCATGTCGGGGCCGTCCAAAGACACGGAATTGTCCCAGAGGAAATGATAATTGTTCATGCCGGTGATGCTGATGTCGAAGTCCTCTATCGAAAGCGGCTCGGCCCCCGTGTCGGACTGCTGGAGGATGACGCGGATGTCATGCGTATCCTTCATCATGTAAATGACGGCGTCGCTGTATTCCTCGTATGCGACATCGGCATCCGTCATGCCCCAGAACAGGTCATGGAGCTGCACGTCGGAAGTATGGTTGTCGTGCTCCATGACCACCTCGACATCTTCCATGGAGAAGTCATCCGCCGGAGCGGAAGTCACGGAGAATGAATGCCTTTCACAGGCAAGACCGCCGTACGCCACGAATTTATAGCTGCCTTCCGGGAGGTCTATCACCATCCTGTAATCTTCGTTCCGCAGCACATCGCCAGTTTCCGTATATGTGCCGACATGTTTCCCGTTTCCGTCATAGACATAAAGCGTAAGACAGTCCACCCTGGATGAAAAGGCATCGGCATACTCCATGTTGTAGTTGTACACGAATCTCAGTGAAATGCCCTCCGGACAAGGATAAAGGTCCTCGTAGACACAGGAAGAAAGGAGTAAGGCCGGCAGGGCGGCCAATATTTTCAATATGATGTTTTTCATGTTTTCAGAAGTCGTTATGAATTCTCGTCTATGGTAATGGTATAATGGTGTTCCACCCACGGCACCACTTTCACTGTCATCATCAGGAAGGTCTCGCCTTCCGGAAGATCGCCCTGGCCGAAGCCGAATACCGCATCGATGCCCAACTTGTAGACATTGTTCCTGACCACTGCGAACTTCATGGGTGACAGATAGTCCGGATCCCCGGGATCGTCCACTCCATTGTCATTGTGCCTGTTCATATAGTAGTAGCGGCATACGTACTCTCCGTTTTCCGGCACGATTTCGGTAAAGCCCGCATCCTCGAGGCTTTCTCCGTTCTGTTCGACAGCCTGCCATGCCACACGCAGGGCCTCGTTGCCCGCCCCGGCATCTCCGGTCATTTCCCATGTGCCGTACAGTATTCCATCCCAGATGTAAAGCGATTCGGTCCCGGCGGCAAGCACCGCTTCCATTTCAGGACTGCATCCGTCCCCCGGAACTATCTTTCCCCTGAATACCATGCCCGTGGAGACGGACTCCGTCTGCGAATCAGCTGCAGGGGGAGTATTTTCGGTCATGTACCTCCAGATATGGTAACCTTTCGTTTCTTCCGAGTCCCCGCCCCAGGCATTGTCTTCTTCGGCGTCAGACAATGACGAAAGCGATGTCCACGACCATGTCTCCGGCTCCTCGAGATTGCAGAAATAATGGTCCCTTTTGGTCAGCCAGCCTTCCGAAAGCTGCATTTTGGCCCCGGCATTCGGATCTATCACATAGTTGGTCTGCGTCTCCGGACCGCAGAGGCTTATGTTCAGCATGCCTTCGTCCGCCACCCGTCTCAGATAATAGAACTCCTTGCCGACATTCACGAAAGCGGCATCCGTAAGCTGCACCATTATGCCGGGATTTTCCGTAGCCGCCGGATCCTCCCTGTCATATGATACGGGGTAGATATTGTCCTGGCGGACAGCCTTGTAGTCAAATCTCGCCACTGAGCGTTCGACAGGGACAGGACCGTTCCCCGTCAACGGGAACGGCGATGCGACGGACCTGTAGGCGCTCCAGTCGTCAGGAAGGACGGCGGTATATATCTCCGCATTCGACATCATGAAACTGCCGTCTTCCCAGCATTTGTCCGCCGCCGGATCACCTATTTCATATGTTTTGTCCGCAAAATCGGACGGAAGCCCGCCCTGCGGGGTATTTTCCGCAAGGGATTTCAGTTCATCGGACGGATTGCAGAATACGAAGACCCTCACCGTTTCCCCTTCGTGCCCCTTCAAATACCTGAAAGGCACCGGTACCGTATATTCCGAAGATGCTCCGGCATCCTCCAAAAGGGCTGCCGCCATGTTCCTGTTGTCCTGGTCCGCAATGACGAGAAGGACTTCCGATACTTCCGTCTCTCCGGCTTTCCCGGGCTCCGTACCGTCGGATGAGACCGCGTAGCCCCCTTCCGGATCGCCTGTGGTGCTGCGTACCGACCTGTCGGACCTGCTGCCGGCAAGACTGAAGGCAGCCCGGACATAGACACAGTCCGCAGTACCGGCATCGGTACCGGCACACGGGCATCCGGCATCTTCCTTTTCCGCGCAGGCCGTCATTGCCATGATACAGGCCGCCAGAAAATATTTACATGTCTTTTTCATCGCAGTGATTGATTATTGCAGGTCGGCCCTGTCTATTCTTTTCAGGCATTCCGCAGCCTCAGGGACACCGGCATCACGGGCCTGCTCGATATACGGCCTTGCCTCCTCATACCTGCCTTCGACGGCAAGCAGAAGCCCTCTCGTATAGACAGCCTCAGGGCCGGACCCTGCCTTGCCGGCATACTTGCGCGCAGCCTTGAGGTCGCCCTCGGACAGCGCCACCGATGCCGCATTCAGATTTGCCGCCTCGTCATCCGGATACATGTGGACCATGACGGATACCAATTCATTGTATTCATCGCTGCCCTTTTCATAAGTGGAGGCTATCTGATACATTTCATACAGGCTCAGTTTGCCGGGCGAGGTCTCCAGCACCCTTTTCATTTCTTCAATGTCCGTATAGGATCTCAGGACATACTTTACCTCGTAATCCGAATGGCGCAATGCCGGATAGCAGGTATGGAGCAGGTAAGAGTATTGTTCAGGATAATTTTTCCTTATTTCCCTTTCCTTCATGTCCGGGTCCATGTCCTTGTCTATCCATTCCAATATCCCTTCCTTTCCTTCGAGGCTTGAAGAAGCGACATATCTCCTGAGTCCGGCCCAGTCCTCCGGCTCGTACGAGGTGGTGAATATGCTGTCCGGAAAATCATACAGTTCCTGCACATATTCCGACATGGCTGCCGTCCTGCCCTTTGCCAGGCGGGCATTGTTGTCATACGGACTTTCAGGTGAAGCGTATCCCTTGATGCTGATACCTATTATGCGGGCGTCCGTATCGTTTTTAACGACATCTATGGTGCTACGGATTTTCTCCAGTTCGGCAGGATTGTCCCTGTAGTCAGGATAGATGACAGTCTGGCTTACCGGAAAGTCGATAAACGCAGAGCCGGTTATATTCCGCACCTTCACCAGGTCGACCGGAGGGGACACATACACATACAGAGGGACAAACGGGCTGAAAAGCATGTCCTCGTCCGAGGCCAGCAGCTCGCTGCATCCGCATATGTCTTCCGTAAGCACCAAATCCGCGGACGCCATCCACGGCTCGTACGGCACATTCACATCGTACAGCACCGTGGAAAGATTCTTTTTCCTGTAAAATCGCGCATCTTCGGGAACTCCGCCGTTGCGCATGCGGTAATAATACCTGTTGCGCCCTACGAGCCAGATTTCAGGCAGTGCTTCCACATTTCCCGAAGTGTCCCTCAGTTCGGGAGTAAGGATTACCTCCTTGTCCGTCCTGACATCCAGTCCGGATACATCCATGCTGAACGATACATAGACCTTTCCTCCGTTTTCGAACACATCCGGCGGATTTACCGTCACCTGTCCGTCGAGGATTCCTGTCTGCGCACTTGCGGTCACGGTCATGAGCACAAGCGGCACCAAAACAAACAATATCTTTTTCATGGCAGTCCGGATTAAAATAAATAAACGAGATTCAGCGCAAGTTTTGTCGGACCCAAATAATGGTGGTCGCCATGTTCGAGCAGTTCCCCGCACTCGGCGCACGGGTAGCGGTCATATACCGCATAGGCATATCCGAGGCCCAGTTCGAACTCGAGATTCCAGTGCTCGGCCAGCACCAGGGAATATCCGTACGAAAAGCCGGCCCCGAGAAACCACCCTTGAAAGCGGTCTTCGGAGAGAGGGGAAAAGTCCGACCAGAGAAATTTGAGGTTGTTCTGCAGATTGCCGAAATTGTACTGCCCGCCGTGGACATGCACCCCGAAAAAGTGCCCGATGTACTTGTTGCAAAGCCAGTACCTGCCCTCCGGCTGGATCATCCAGTGTTTCCAGCGGCGTTCCCTGGACATTGTCCAGTTGTTGTAGTTTCCGGACGCTTCTATCGTCCATTTCGGAGACACTGCGACTTCCAGACCGAGATTGGCCGTTGCAGTCGCATCATAGAAAAGATTTGTTTTCAATGCGACGTCCTGGGCGCCCGCATTAAAGGTGTATAGCACCCCCCCCCATATGAAAATGAGGAGACGGAGAACCTTTTTCATAATTCCAATGACTGATTAGTTAACCTTTATTTTCTTCACATTCAATCCCCAATGTTACAAAATTAACAATATTTTCATTAGGTACTCCCGTTTTCCAATAAAAAAAACTTCCCCCGGAAAGAATTCCGAAGGAAGGGACAAATCATTCAATAACGTCAGTTCGACGAATTTATGTTGTTCAGGACTAAGGGATTCGTCGAACAGTCGTTAAGGATTTCTTCGAAATCCGGATTTCTTAATCCCCAGTCGCTGTGGCGACAGCCCCTTTTCAAGGGGCGCCACCCCCTACAGCCCCCTCGCCGGGGGCCCGTCGCAGGACTTACGTCCTGCTCCTCAGCGGAAGTTCGATGATTTTCAATAAATTAAAATTCATCGAACTCACGTTCAATACGAAAAATGCTTCTCAGATCGACAGCACGTTCAGGACGCTTATGAGTTCCTTGTCTATCGGCTTGTCCTTCTTGATGGCGCGGGAGAACGGCACATATACTATCTGGTCATTCGAAATGCCGACCATCACGTTCCTCTGCCCTTCAAGGAGAGCCTCGATGCTGGCCGCCCCGAGACGGCTTGCGAGTATCCTGTCGAACGCGCTCGGCTTGCCTCCGCGCTGCAGGTGTCCGAGGATTGTCACCCGCACGTCATACTGCGGATATTCGTTCCTGACCCTCTCGGCGTAATGCATTGCCCCGCCCACTCCGTCTTTTGTGGCCTCGGCGACGATGACAATACTGCTGTTCTTGCTCTTTCTCACTCCCCTGCTGATGAACTGCTCCAGCTGGTCGATGTCCGTCTGGTCCTCCGGAATGATTGCAGCTTCGGCACCGGCAGCAATGGCACTGTTCTGCGCGAGGAAGCCGGCATCGCGGCCCATCACCTCTACGAAGAATATCCGGTCGTGCGATGTCGCCGTATCCCTGATCTTGTCGACGCATTCCACTATGGTATTCAGGGCCGTGTCGTAGCCTATCGTGGAATCGGTGCCGTAGAGGTCGTTGTCGATGGTGCCCGGCAGCCCGATGCAGGTGATGTCATGTTCCTGGGCCAAAGCCTGCGCGCCGGCCAGAGAGCCGTTTCCGCCTATGACGATAAGCGCGTCTATGCCGTTGGCCACAAGATTTTCATAAGCCCTGGCCCTGCCTGCCTCCGTCATGAACTCCTCCGAGCGGGCCGTCTTAAGGATTGTACCGCCTCTCTGGATAGTGCTGCTGACACTCTCCGTGGTCAGATCCTTTATCTCATTGTTTATAAGGCCTTCATACCCTCTGTATATGCCTTTTACCTTCCATCCGTTGTATATTGCGGCACGGGTCACAGCCCTGATGGCCGCATTCATTCCCGGGGCATCGCCTCCGGACGTAAGAATCCCGATAGTTGAAATTTTCTTTGTCATAATTCTAAACTGTTTTATTCCATTGCCGTACGGCAACAATACCTTTCCTTAATACACTAACTTCCGCGAACTACATTCTTTCCATCTCCCGCCTCAAATCCTTCTCCTTTATGGACTGGCGCTTGTCATACTCTTTCTTGCCCTTAGCCAGGGCTATGAGCAGCTTGGCATAGCCGTTGTCCGCCACGAACAACTTCACCGCCACTATCGTCAGCCCCTTCTCCTTCACGGCCCGCTGCAGCTTGCCGAGTTCCTTCTTCTTGAGCAGCAGCTTCCTGTCCCTGCGCGGATCATGCCTTCCCCAGCTGCCCCAATGATAATCGGCGACATTCATGTTCTTGACGTAAAGCTCTCCGTTGTTGAAATAGCAGAAGCCGTCCACAAGCGAAGCCTTCCCGGCCCGGATCGATTTTATCTCGGTCCCGGTCAGCACTATCCCCGCGACATACGTCTCGATGAACTCATAGTCGAACGATGCCCTCCTGTTCTTTATCTCCACATTGCTTTTAGCTTTCGGCATACCGTTTTCTCCGTTAGTCAAGACAGGCAAAGTTAGTATTTTTTTCGAGAAACGTATTCATTCGGCGTACAACCGAATTCTTTCTTGAAACAGGCGGAAAAATATGAACTGTTGTCGAATCCCACCATATACATGATGTTTTTTATCGAAGACCCGTCCTGGGACAGCAGCTGCGCGGCACGCTTCAACCTTATGGAACGGATGAACGCCACAACTGAAAGCCCCGTGAGAAATTTAATTTTCTTGTAAACGGCCGGACGGCTCATCGACAGATCGCGGCAAAGATTTTCGACATTGTAGGCAGGATCCGAAATATTCTGCTCTACATACTGCAGGCACATCTGCATGAATCTCTCATCCACAGGAGTGATGGAGACCATCGAAGGTGTCACTGAAATATGGTCGTTGAACATCGACTTCAGACTGCTTCTCTGCTTTATCAGATTGTCGATTCTTGCTATCAGCAGCGGAACTTCAAACGGTTTTGAAATAAAATCATCGGCACCGGCTTCGAAAGCCGCAATCTTGTCGTCCGTACTGCCTTTAGCCGTAAGCAATATTATCGGCACGTGCGAAAGCATTATGTCGTTTTTCGCCCTGGAACAGAATTCCACACCATCCATTCCAGGCATCATTATGTCGGAAACGATACAGTCGAAATTATTTTTCAGCGCCGTATCATATGCCGTAATGCCATCAGGACATGAAGTTACGTCGAAATGCATAGACAGCGCATCCTGCAGGTACAGCCGCATCTCGTCGGAATCCTCGACAACAAGGACCGAAGCCTTGTCCGCAGCCGAATCCTCTCCGTCATACAGTCCCGGACGATATACTCCGTGGAAATCCGTATCGCAGCCTATCTTTTCATCTTCGAAATGGGAGTTGCCCAAAAGCAAGGTAAAATATACTGATGTACCGCAACCTTCCTCCGATTCGACCCAGACTCTACCCTTGTGCTGTTCCACGACGGCTTTCACCAGAGACAAGCCTATTCCCGTTCCGGCGCCACTTTTGTCTCCGGTATAGAAACGGTCGAAAACATGGGCCATGTCTTCTTTGGAGATTCCGGATCCGTTGTCGGTAATACACAGAAGGACATCATCCTGCCGCTTGACGCAAGTGATATTGATGTAGCCGCCGGAAAGGGTATATTTGAACGAATTGCTTATGATATTGCATAAGACTTTCTCGATTCTGTCTCTGTCCATAATAACAGGCAAGGAAGGAATCGCGCACTCGAAATCCATGGAAATATTCCTTCCGGCAGCCTGGTCCTCGAAATAACTCATGGCCGTCAGGCATACGTTTATAATATCCTGTTCGCTGAGTTTCAGTTGCATGGTCTTGCTTTTAAGTCGGCTGACATCCATAACCTGTTCAATCAGATCCGTCAGCCGAGCTACATTTCTGCGTATCAGGTTTAACCTTCCCAATGTCTTGGTATCCAAGGTTGTATCCGCCAACAATTCTGATACGGGCGCCGATATCAGGGCCAGCGGAGTCCGGATTTCATGCGATATGTCGGTAAAATATTTGAGTTTTCTCTCCGTCATTTCCTTTTCCCTTGCCGAGGCTTCCTTGCGCAGCATCATTTTACGGATTCCATAAACAGCTGTGAAAAAAGACAGTACATACAGAATGATTGCAGGCCAGGAAAACCATATCGGAGGCAATATTCTTATCTGCACAGACTTGCGGACAACGCTCCAGACATCGTCACAGTTCCCTCCCTCAACGGAAAACACATAAGTTCCGGGAGGCAGGTTGGAATAATTGGCAGGATGCCGTCCTGAAGATTCCGTCCACTGGCTGTCATATCCTTCCATCCTGTAGCGGAAACTGTTCTTCTCGGGAGCGGTATAATGCAGAACGGCAAAAGAAACGGAAATATTATTGGATTTATAAGGCAGAACGATATCATGCATGTAATTCAGAGTCTTGTCCATCATTGTTTTTTTGGACAATTTCATACCTGCACAAACTCGTTTGCCGTTCAAGGCAATGTCTTCGAGGGCTATTTTCGGGGCAATGATATTTTTCACAAGCGACTCGGGATTGAAGACAGTGATACCGTTGACACTCCCGAACACCAATTCACCCGACGTCAGCTTATACGAAGACCATATTTTGAACGAACTGTCGTACAGTCCCGCTCCTTCGTCATAATATTTGATTGTCCAGGTCTCCGGATTGAATTTTATCAGACGAATGCCGCCTATCCAGAAATTGCCTTCAGCATCCTCCTGCAGGGACTCGGCAGTATCATATGAGCCGTTCATATTCACGTCCAGAATTCTGAACTGCGGTATTTCATCAGAATCCCTGCCGCCAGTCAGCAATCCGATATAACCGTCCAGGCACAATACCCAGATTCTGTCGACGGAATCCCTGTATATCACGGAAATAAAGCCAGTGGAAATACAGTTTTTCCGTTCGTCGCCGAGTTTCAGATCAATCGGAGCACCGCCGTCCGGAGGGAAATACAGTTTTCTCAGACCGTGACGGGTGCCTGTCCACACGACCTTGCCTCCGGTACTTGCCTTTTCCACATATATATCCGTAGTTTCGACTGACGAAAGATATTTCACAATCGAATATTCCCCATGTCGCTCCCCTCCTCCATTCCTGACGAGGCTGTAAAGTCCGTCATTGGTACTCAGCCAGAAAACACCGTCATCATCCTGCACGACCTTGAATACCGTTGTTCCGGACAGTCCGGTCTTTTTCCCGATATCATTCAGCGGTATCGGTCCGGAATCCGTCACCGAGTCCACATACTTGCCGGGCATTACATACAGTCCATCCCATGTACCAATCCACAAGTCGCCCCTGTCATCCTTGTAAAAACAGGATATCGTAGCATTATGCAATGAAGGCAGCCGCTCCATGCCGATGCTGGTAACTTCGCCGGACCTCCTTTCCAGAATTTTCAATCCAGAAGAATACATGCCTACCCACAGACGGCCATGCGAATCTTCATAAAACGAAGCAGTCTTGTTGCCTTTCGATGCAGCATTCCCGCCTTCAAGCACATCGCTGTAATATTCAAAAACGGCGGCACGGTGATCATATCTGCTGGCTCCGTTCTGAGTTCCAATCCACAAGTTCCCTGAAAAGTCCTCATAAAAAACCCTCACACCGCTGTTCGGCAGACATGAACCGCCGTCATCTGTTTTCGCTCTGTCAAATCTCCTGCATTCCGACAAGGTCTTGTCGAACTTGTATATTCCGCTGGACAGGCTGCCCACCCAATACTCACCCGCTATAGTCTTGTAAATACAGTAGACATCTATGTCATAAAGTTTTTCAATAGTCCCCGACATGTCGTCGTACACGAATAATCCGTCTGAAGTTCCAAGCAGGAATTTCGTGTCGTCGATCCTGCAAACAGCTCGTGAAAACGGGCCAGGAAGTACATGTTCAGTCTTTCCCGACGCCGGATCCACCTTGCTTATGCCCGATTCCGATGCCGACAGCAATATTCCGTCATCGATTTCCAATATGTCATAAACTTTAGAGAGGGAATTCTCGACGTAGCGATATCCGAAATCTTCGCCTGAGAGATCCATTGCGGCAACGCCTCTTTCCGTTCCAATCCACAGATGATCACCGATTCCCTTTCTGATCGAAAAAACAGTATTTGCAAAGTACAGCCGCGACACTATTTTTTCCGTCCGGAG
>CALUQC010000042.1 GCA_944322805.1 uncultured Bacteroidales bacterium
AGAGTCATTCTCAGACTTTTACCCAGTGAATTTTCACTCCGCGCCGTTCCATCCCGCGGAACCATGTCATCTGGCGCTTTGCGAACTGGTGGATGGCTATGGCGAGCAGTTCGCGCATCTCTCCGTATCCGAGTACACCGGTGAGATACAGGGTGACGAACTTGTATTCCAGTCCGTAATAAATCAGGTCTTCAGCCCTGATGCCGCTGTCCATCAAGCCGCGCACCTCATCCACCATGCCTTCCTCCAGCCTTGCGTCGAGCCTCCTGTCGATGCGGGCATTGCGCTCCTCCCTGCTTACAAGCGTTCCGATGAAATATGTGGTCTTGGGCAGGCATGCGGTCCTGCCTGCCGGATGTCCGGCCTCATAAACAGCTATTTCCAAAGCTCTTATCAGGCGCTTCCTCGTATCGTAGTCGGTGGAATTGTGGAGAGGTTTCAGGGAGGCGAGTTTCCGTATCAGCGTCGGAGTGTCCTCCTGCTCCAGTTCCGCACGCAATTCCGGGTTAGCCGGCACGTCAGGAAGCGAATAGCCCATGGTCGCAGCTTCGATATACAGCCCCGAGCCGCCGCAGAGCACCGGAATATTGCCCCGCATCCTTATTTCCGTCCACACTTTTTCGAAATCCCTCTGGTATTCGTAGATATTGTATTTGCTGCCGGCTTCTGCGATGTCTATCAGATGATAGGGCACGTCCCCGTATTCGTCTATGTCTTTCCCCGTCCCGATGTCCATCCCCCGGTAAACCTGCCTCGAATCCCCGGAAATGATTTCTGCCCGCGTCCCCTCCGGAATCAGCCCGCAGTCAGCCATTTCCTTGATTTTCCCCGCAAGCCCGACAGCGTAGGCCGTCTTCCCCGAAGCCGTCGGCCCGAGTACGCAAATAAGGTCATATTGTCCGTCAAGGTACTGACGGACAATATCTTCAATCCTTATGTCCTCCCCCTTCGGCAGCTCCGCCATTGGAGGCACACCTTTCCCGGATATTTTGTTTCCTTTCATTTCCGTATCGAATACTGCAAATCTGCGGCATGTCATGTCCTGCAGTCTATCCCCACCCATCTCTCAGAAACGCCTGCGGCAAAGATATGAAAATAATCGCTTAGTCCGGGAAAGAGGCTATAAAACTTCGGTGTATGAAATGACCGGTATTATCTGCGTGAAGTCTCCTTCCGTATTTGCTTTCGGGTCGAGAGTGAAATGGATTTCATCACCCTTGCTTACTGGCCTTTCCGTTTCAGGGATATTTACAAATCCGTTGTTGCCAGCATCTATGCCTACGGCCATAAACGGGTCCGAAGAATTTTTCCCTGCTGTCAGTATGACTCCGTCACCGGCATTCTGCCATTTTCTGGCTTTCCCGGAAATTTTTACCGTACCTGCTGCAGGTGCTTTCCAGATCAGACATGATTTCACAGATGTGGAAGATAGCATGCCGGCAGACCATTTGGGCCAGTACGAGTATTCGTCTCCGTATGACGGCGTATCGGTACGGTCTATCAGGATATAGCAGCCTCCGTCATATGTCCATTTGGAAGAATTCTCAAGATGCATGTCTGAGACATTCCCGTCGGAAGATACGGCCTTGTACCACCAGCAGTTGCCGCCTTGCAGACTGCTGTATCCTCCGAATTCTGTGGAAAAGTCCCATGTTTCTCCGATAATGGTGCTTTCCGCTACATATGGTGTCAGGGTGACTGCTCCTACATACGCATTCTTTTTTATCTTGTCTTCGGACAACATTTTGCCGTCGCTGTTCCTGACATTGTTGAATGTGATATTGCTGACAGGCCAGTCCGGATCTCCATACAGAAGGCCGCCCATTGTCCCTCCGTAATTTACGAAAATATTGTCCAGGACGATATTGGATATGGAGCCTTTGTTGTCGACGGAGAAGCGGAAAAGGGAATTCTGAGGTACTGCAAGATCGACCCGGATATCCCTGTACGTGACGCCGTCTACGGTCCCGGTGCTGACATCTGCATGAGGCTCTATCGCCATCACGGCTTCAAGCTGCCATACGGGAGGCATGGACATGCTTAGAACATCGATGCCTTCATACAGTATGTTCCTGACATTCTGGTCAGTTTCATAGCCTATGGTCATCGGATTCGAGGAATCCGACCAGATGACGCAGTTTCTGAAAGTCACATCCCTGCAGTCCATTTGCTGTCCTGCGCCCCATACTTTTGCCTTGACGGCCAGGATATCATCGTGTCCGCGGAAAAAACTGTTTTCCACTAAGACATTCTGACATCCGGTAATGTCGATTCCGTCCGAACTTTGTCCGTGGCTGATAGTATGGATATTGTCGACGTGTATGTCGGTGGACTGGTAAAATGCCACTTGCCATACTTTCGAGTGCATGACATTTATGCCTTCTACCGTGATGTTGCCGCATCCGTTTTTCATGCAGATCGTTCTTCCTGCGTCTCCCATGTCAGTAAGTCGTTCTCCGCACAAGGTCCCGCGTCCGCATATCCTTACGTTTTTTACCCCTTCAGCGTAAAAGCGTCCGTACACAAATGCGCCTCCTTCTATGTAATACGTTTTGTCGCTCTCGAGGATATAGTCCTGGTGCGGATATACGCCAGGTTTGAACCATACTACATTCGGATCTTCAGGGTCCGGGATATCCGTTTCCTTAGGATTGGCAAAAATGTAAAGATTGAAGTCGGATGTGTTTCCGTTCGTGTGGTCTCCGTTAGTCTTGACGAAATATTGTCCCGGCCTGACGATGTCAAAAGTAATGGTGCGTCCGTCGATGTCCGGAGTAATCATATGGCGGGATGGCAGTATTTCCACACTTTGCAGGTCATAATTTGTCGTGACCTCAACAGTTATCCTGCCTTCTTCTTCATAGTCGAAATATACGTATTCTGGATATACCTGTCCGTATTCCTTTCCTCCCCCGGTAGCTTCCGTCCTGTACACGAAGCAGTCCTGGCCGTCAATATAAACTTTATGTCTGGAGCCTTTTACATTTGCCGGCAGACCGGCCGGAGCGTCATACAGTTTTACCGAGCCGTCAGGGACAGGTTCCGGTACGACGGCAGTATTCCCGTCATCGTTTCCGGGCTGGTCTGGCGCAGTGCAAAACGAACATAACAGGCAGACAGCTAAAAGAGATATCATTTTTGTCATATTTTGTGTGTTTTCATATAAAACTTCAGTTCTCCTCCGGACATGATGTCATCATGGCTGATGCTCATAATCGGGATTTCCTTGCCGTTTAATTCGACCTTGTCAACGTAGACTGCATTTTCGGACCAGTTTTCGGCAATGATCCTGAAAACTTTTCCTGACGGAAGGGCGATTTCGGCTTCCGGTACCTGGGGAGCGCCTAAAATGTACTCTCCGCCGCATGGATTTACCGGGTAGAAGCCCAAAACGGAGAAAATATACCATGCAGACATTTGCCCGCAGTCTTCATTTCCGCACAGTCCGTCCGGTCCGTCGTGATACTGGGTCTTGCAGATGGTATGGACGAGTTCCTGCGTGCGTTCCGGCTTGCCGGCTATCGTGTACAGATAAGCTACGTGGTGGCTCGGCTCGTTGCCATGAGCATATTGCCCTATCAGTCCGCTGACATCCGAACTGAATCCGTCATTGGAAAGTTCCTTTTCAAGAGTGAAAAGACTGTCAAGTTTTTCGGTGAATCTGTCAGCCCCTCCGAACAGCGATATCAGTCCGGGAACATCATGCTGGACGTGCCAGGTGTATTGCCATGCATTACCTTCCGTATAGTCTCCGCCGCATGTGCTGTCGTGCGATGGCGTAAACACGTCGAAAGGCGTGCGCCAGTTTCCTTTTGAATCTTTGGCCCGCATGAAACATGTTTCTGAATCGAAAAGATTTTTATAGAAAGCCGAACGCCCCATAAAAAATCCGTAATCTTCTTCCTTGCCAAGGGATTCGGCCATCTTTGCGGCACACCAGTCATCATAGCAGCACTCGAGCGTACGGGATACGCTTTCATTGACCGTGTAGTCGAACGGGAAATATCCGTATTTGTCGTATAAGGTCCAGTCTGATTTCGGCAGTGGCGTGGTCAAAGATGTCCTGATGGCCTGATATGCTTTTTCCTTGTCGAAACCTGAAAATCCTTTCAGGTAAGCATCGACTATGACCGGTACGGAATGGTTGCCTATCATGCAGTAGTTTTCCAGCCCCCACAGAGACCATATCGGCAGAAAACCCTGTTCGTCGTATTGTGCAAGCATGGAATTGATGAAGTCATCCACATAGTCCCCTGCTATTATCGTGTACAGCGGGTGGGCTGCCCTGTACGTATCCCAAAGCGACAGTGTGGAGTACCGTGGCTTTTCTCCGGCATCGTTGACATTGTTCGGATGGATAAACAGCCGGTACATGGCTCCATAGAAAATCCTTTTCTGCAAATCGGAGCCTTTTATTTTTATTCTGGACAGGAGGCTTTCCCATTCATCCGAGACTTTTTCACGTGTCTGGCTGAAATTCCATCCCGGGAGTTCCTCCTCAATGTTTCTCCTGGCATTTTCAATACTGTTCCTCGAGATGGATATCTTCATTATGAGTTCTCCGCTTTCGGGAAGATCGAATTGCAGGACATATCTGTGGGCTTGTTCGTCAGGACGTCTGAGCGGCAGTTTTTCCTTGACATTGTATGGGGCATTGAACTGGATGGAGTAATTGTAAACCCTGTCTACCCACATGCTGACACGTGCTGTGCCGGATATCGAGTACGGGTCATCAAAATTCTGTTCAGCATATATAACGTGTTTGTGGAAGGAATTGAGATCTCCGGTGATGCCGCTCTGGAAGTCTATCATCAGATTGGCTTCATGCGGATCGTCGAAAGAAAAGCGGCTGATGGATACGTGAGGGGTAACAGTCATTTCCGCAAATACTTTCGAATCCTCTAAATACACGCAGTAATATCCCGGCTCGGCCTTCTGTGTTTCTTTCCTGTAAAAACTGGAGTATTCGGTTTTTGTCCAGTCTCCACAAAATGGAAATACCAGCAGGTCTCCCATGTCCGGGCATCCTGTTCCGTTGATGCGGTTCTGGCTGAAACCGTACAGAAGCGTATCCGCATACTGGTATCCGCCGGTATAGTCCCATGACCAGTTTCCGCTCTGCGGGCCGGATTGTACCATGCCCATTGGATATGATGCGCAAGGCATGCAGTGTCCGAGTTTTGCAGCTCCGACGAACGGGTCTGCATAATCTGAATATCTTTCCGAGCAGGAGCATATTGCCGCAATGCTTATTATGGCAGTAAAAAATTTGTGTTTCATAAAACGAGTCTTGATATTCGGGCTATATACCCGCCTTCGTTGCATAACTTGATTGACAGTGTGTCGCCTTTTTCGACCGTAGACGTGCGGCATGCAAAATCATTCGCATCCTTGCAGGCATTCATGCCGTCTTCCATAGCAGAAATTTCATATTGACCGTCTTCGAGGAAATCCAGAGTGATGTCGAGTTCGCGTGATTCGCTGCCGGTCATTGCCGCCAGGTACCATATCCCGTCTTCCGATTTCCGCGCGACGACGACATATTTCCCGACTTCCGCATCTATAGGCACCGTTTCTTCCCATGTAGTGGGCATCCGCTCCAGCAAATCAAGGCATTCAGGCTCTTTGAGATAGCGGGATGGTGAGTCGCACATCACCTGGAGCGGACTTTCGAATACGACGTACATGGCCATATGATGGCATCTTGTCCCCATGCCTTCCGGACAGCTCCATGATGGAGACCAGTCTTTTTTGTGTGCATTCCGGACAGCTCCGGGAGTATAGTCCATGGGGCCGGCTACCATGCGGGTGAAGGGTAGTATGAGATTATGGTCGGGACAGATAGCCTTGCTCCTGTCTCCTTTGCTTTGTTCCAGCCCATATACTCCTTCAAACGTAATCACGTTAGGGTATGTCCTGTAGAGTCCGGTCGGCTTGTAGCATCCGTGGAAGTCTACGAGAAGATGTCTTTTTGCCGCCTCTTCGGCTACTTTCGAATAGAATCTTACCATGGGCTGGTCATCGCGGGACATGAAATCCACCTTTATCCCTGCCGCACCCCACCGGGCAAAGCGGTCGAGCGCATCGTAGAACTGCTCTTCGAGTTTGAGCCAGGTACACCAGAGTATGACCCCGACGCCTTTTCCCGCGGCATATCGTATTAGTTCCGGTACATCTATTTCCGGATTCGTTTTCAGAATATCATCCCTGCAATACCATCCTTCGTCGAGAATGACATATTCAAGTCCGGATGCCGCGGCGAAATCGATGTAATATCTGTAAGTTTCAGTATTGGGGCCGGCTTTGAAATCGACACCGGTCAATGTCAGGTCGTGCCACCAGTCCCACTGGGCCATGCCTGGCTTTACCCATGAAAAATCGCCGGAAGACGGCTTTGCAAGCCGGTAGACAAGGGTATTGGATATCAGGTCCTTGTCTTCGTCTGCTATGATGACTGTCCTCCACGGGAAGGTTACTTGCCCCCTTTCGTATTCCGCCACATAGCCTTTCCTGGATTTTACGTATTCATCCCGGTCTCCTGTTCTTTCCAGGACATCGGGATAATAAGGGAATACCGCATTGATATCGGATTCCGTACCTTTTTTCAGCCACATGCCGGCATAGTCTCTCAAATCGGATTCCGTGATCAGTATCTTGTATCCTCTACTGTCAAACAATACGGGAAGGCTGGCGAGACTTTCCTGCGCAAGTTCGTTTAACGGCATTTCAGTGAACTTCTGCTCGTTTGCCGAGTAGAATCCCGTCTCGTGCGGATACCATATTACGGTGTCGTCTCCGAAAGAAAAACTGGCCGTTTCGCTGTTTATCCTGAATCCCTTCTTCCGGTCTATGATCCATCTGTATGCTATTCCGTCGTCACAGGCTTTCCATTCCATACTTACGCCTTTCTGGAAATGGAGCACAAGAGAACGGAAGCGATCACTGATGACTGATGTTTTTTGATGTACGGCCGGACAAAGCATCCGATCCGATTCCGAAAATTCAGCTTTCCTTATCGAATATTCCGGCGTGCCGATGAAGTCCGGGGCCAATGTTATGTCGTTGATATCAAGCAACTCGACTTTGTCCCGAACTATTGTGCACCTGATATTGCCGGAAATGCTGATATTCAACTCTGTCCTGCCATCCGGCGACGACAGCGTATAATGTGGGTGGGCTGCACCTGGCAGCCACCCGCATAATACGAGAGAAATCACTAAAAAAAACCGTGTCATTTGAAATCATTTTGTTATTCAGTCAAGGCAGGTCCTTGCGAGTCTCATTCCGCATGGCCAGTTCCTGTCGTCAATAGGGTCGGACCAGTTGGACGTGGTCAGATAGACCTGCTGTTCCCAGTTCCATACGGTCCCGCCTTTCTTGACGGCCTTGCGGTCTCCGTAATTGTAGTCGATGACATCATCATAATATGTACGGGCGTCTGCCGGATATTCGAAACGGAGTTCCCATACCCATTCAGTGGCATTTCCCACCATGTCATACAGTCCGAGTTTGTTCGGGAGTCTTGTCGCTACTGTAAAGAGTCCTTCCGTGGCTCCTCCAGGCAGCGAGCCTTCGATTTGTCCGTACAGATACAGTTCCGAGAAATCGTCTGTCCCAGGGTATTTCTGTAGCGGCACTTCTCCTCCGCCGGCAGCAAATTCCCACTCAGGAAGGGTAGGCAGACGGAATCCGCCTTTATTGAAATCGCATTTTATGTTCTTTTCCCATTCTCCGGTCTTTTCCCACAGGTCCGGATCCGTCACATTATTGCCGTTGATTTCCATGTAATAGCATGGATCTTCACCTCTTGCCGCACTCAGTTTGTTGCAGAATATTATGGCATCGAACCAGTTGATCTTAGGCTGTGGATTGTAGTCGTCCGCGCCTACCGGATAGCAGATATATCCTACTTCCTTTTCCGACTCCGACAGGAATTGTTCGAGATATTCAGTCCCCATGATTTCAGCCCACAGCTGCTGCGTCACTTCCGTCTTTGCAATATAGTAGTCCGGAAGCGTGCACTGCCAGGTATTGGCTCCGGCATCCGTGTGGGTGCCGCCTTCACCTACGGTAAAGGTGCCGCCTGTGATTCGTGCCATCGACTCACCGTTGTCGAGATAGAAAGGTGCAAACGGCTTTTCTTCCCCGTACACGGTGCCTATTGCGTTTGTCGCGTATGCTCTCAGATAGTAAACCGTACCTTCTGTCAGACCGGTGATTTCGCTGGTGAATTCTCCGGCTCCGGTACCGTCTTCGGTCTTGTTGTCGTCAATGGTAGGCTCCTTATGGGTAGCCCAGCATACTCCTCTGGCTGTAATTTGTGCTCCGCCGTCGGATGTGATGTTACCTCCGGACTTCGCTCCGACAGATGTCTTGTCGGTGACCTCGAAACCTTCGATGGTTGGGAGCTGAGCTTCTATCGTTGCAAAACTTTTCGTTTCTCCGTATGCCGTACCGGCATCATTCGTTGCGTATGCCCTTACATAATATGTCTTGCCGACTTCCAGTCCGGTGATAGTGCTTGTAAATACTCCTTCTCCGGTGCCGTCTTCGGTTTTGTTGTCATCGATTGTCGGGTTATCGTTTTCGGACCAGCATACGCCCCGACCAATGATTTTCGCATTTCCGTTATCCTTAATATCACCTCCGCATGTAGCGGAGTTCCCGGCAGCATTGGTTACTTCCGCAGTGACTACAGTGGCCAGTTCCGGAACTTTTGTCTCGGCAGTCATTTCTTCTCCGTAGGATACTCCGGCAGCATTGACAGCATAAGCCCTGTAATAGTACACGGTCTTCTGTTCGAGACCTGTCAGTTCGACTTCAAACGCTCCTTTTCCGCTGCCTGCGGATACTTTAGCGGATTCGATGGTAACGGAAGGCTCGGTTCCGTAGCATACTCCTCGGTCTGTTATTTCCGCCCCTCCGTCGGAGGTTATGTTTCCGCCGGTAGTCATAGAGGCAGACATAATGTCGGATGCTTCGATAGTGATGACTTTTGCGGCAGTGCCGTTAGTGTCGGTTTCGTCTGCGGGGCCTTCCGTACAGGAAAAACATGCAAATGTCAGAAGTGCCAGGGTCAGCAGTGATTTTTGAGTTTTCATGATTAGTGTTTTTATGTGTTATAAGACTGTAATTTCTATCGGTTTGCTGTAATTGATCATGCCGGCGCATTCAGCCGCGACACGCAGGTAAATCCGTCCTTTGTTGGAGCGGATTTTTTCTATGTTGGAATTGTACTGGATTTCATTCTCGAAATTGAATGTATGACTTCCTGATACCGCACCGGACATGTCTGTTTTCATGTTGGCATAGTTCCCGGTCTGTATGTCGGTCTGGAGTCTGTAATTCCACATGACGTACGTACGGGATACTGAATTTCCGTCGTCGGCAGGGATAACGGTATAGTTCACCGTTGCGCTTTTCCCTTCCTGCGATACTGAAATTTCTATCCTTGAATACGGCGTAGCGTAAATATCCAGCTTTTCTTCTCCGTCGACATTTATTTCATATTTGTCGGTACAGGTAAAAGGACCGTCTGCCGTGACAGTGTATTTTCCGTCGAATATCATGGAATTCCGGAATGTCCCGTCCTGTTTTGCATAGAAACTGTGCGCCAGGGTCGCGCCGGTTCCGACTTCCATGAGGCTGATGACAGCACCGGTGGAGCCTTCTACGGGGAGGGGAATCGGCTCTCCGGTTTCCGCATCTATGATTGTCCCGTATATACAACTTCCGGGAGCTTCGTAATTGTCCAGTTCGCATGAAGTCAGACATGCGAGTATCAATACAGGTATTGACAGTTTTCTGAAAATTTTCATCTCAATGATATTTTATGCTTTGCACACAAACACGCTTCGCCTCGGCATAGCCAAAATAAATTTTGCCTCTGCGCTCGGCTTGCAGTTTATTTTATACTTCGTCTACAATAGACGCTTCGCCTCGGCATAGCCAAAATAAATTTTGCCTCTGCGCTCGGCTTGCAGTTTATTTTAGTTGATGAACTCAGGATTTTGGATCAGGGAAGGATTGGCGTTCATATCCGAGCTGCTGAATTTCGTATAATAGTTCTTCTCGGTAAATATCCTCCGACGTTTCGGAATATCGTCCGCTACTACATACTGGTATTTTTCGCTTCTGACATCGAAGTACGGATGGAGTCCCTTGCCGCGGAATCCATTCAGACCTCCTTCTGCAGCATCCTTGTGCGCTATCCTCCAACGTTTGAGATCCCAAAACCTGAGATTTTCGAAAGCCAGTTCAACACGCCGTTCCTGTCTGACCTTTTCTATGTCGATGTTTTCGATGTCCGGCATTCCGGCCCTGTCCCTGATTTCATTGACAGCCCACAGCGCCCTGTCCAGATGCTGTCCGGATTCGACAGCGGCTTCAGCCAGATTCAGATACATTTCGGCAAGCCTGAATACGGGCCAGGCCGTTTCGGTCTTCCCGAAATTCCATTGTGCTTCTTCATCGCATTCCTCATCCACAAACTTTCTGATATTGAAGCCTGTCTTGCTGGCGTCTCCCGTGTATGCTCCACCGTCTTTTCCAAGGATTTTGTATGTTTTCCCGGTAACGGCATCGGTGTAAAATTCATCCGCATATGAAGGCCCCGGGGCGCTTTGGGCTATGTAATATGTTCCGTCCGACTTGATGATGCCCCTTTGGAATTGGTAGGTGGTGTCCATGAATTCTTGTCCTGGAACATATATCGATGCCAGCATTCGGGGATCGCGGCCCTGATACATGTCATATATGTCTTCGTATTGGACGGAAGTGTCGAATGTCCCGGGAGAGCCGTCAAGGAGCTGGTATGCTTCCACCATTTCAAGCGTAGGCGTGATTGAACCCCATCTGCACATGGAATACGGCAGGTGCTTCTTGTCATAGCTGTTTCCGATGTCGGAGGCCACGTCGAATGACTTCTGAAAGATGTATTCTCCGTTGTTCGGAGTGATGAAAAGAAGCCTGTAGTTTTCCGATTTGTCCGACTCGCGCCTGAAAAGTGAATAATAAGGTATTGCGAGGACATCTTCGGATGCCTTGTAGGCTATTTCAAAATATGCATTGGCATAGTCGCTGTCGATACCTGTCAGCTTTCCGAATCCCACTTTCCCGTATTTTGCGATGGAGCCGGCATAGAGGGCCGCCCGTGAACGCAACGCCAGGGCAGCGGCCTGGGTCGCGCGGTAAATATTCGCTTCGCGTGTTGCTGGCAGCATTTTGGCGGCTTCTCCACTTTCTTCTATTATGAAGTCCCACGTGGCTTTTTCGGTAGAGCGCGGCACCTGCAGTTCTTCAAGATTGTCCCCTGTGTATGTTTGCGGCTCTGTGATGAGAGGAACGCCGCCATATCTCTTGACGAGCGTGAAATATGCCATTGCCCTCAGGAATTTGGCTTCGCCTTTCAGATTCAGTTTTACTTCTTCGTCAATGGGCGCCGTTTCGACATTTACAAGAAATTCGTTGCATTTTCTTATCAGTGAGTAGCTCTCGGGATATACGTTGCGGACGTTGCCTTCGCCTCCCTGATCCCCCTGTATGTATATGTACTGGCCTAAAAATTCGTCAGGATATTCGTATGTTCCACCTTCCTGATCGAAAGCAGGCTCTTTCTGGAAACCGGCGGTCCCTTCATCGGACATGGCGACAAGGTCCATGCTTCGCCATGAATAGTCTCCGTAAAAATAACTGAAATCTTCGAAAATCAGGCTGTTATACATATTTGCCATAATGCCTGTGATGGCAGCTTCGTCTTTCCAGATATCTTCGCCAGGAACCTTGTCCACCGGCTTTATGTCATTGAAAGACTGGATGCAGCTGCAAGTCATGATGACTGCTCCGGATATTGCAATTGCTTTATATGCTGATTTCATGATTTTGAACTGTTTTGTCGTTAAAAGGATAGATTCAGACCGATGTTGAACGTTTTGGCCTGCGGATAATACCAGGCGTTCGGATCGCTGTTCTCCGGGTCGATGTAGTCCATCATCCATCCTTTAGTGAATGTAAACAGGTTGTTTGCATTCACGTAGACTCTCAGGTTGTGAAGCCTGATTTTCTTGCAGGCGGATGCAGGGATGGAATATCCGATTTCAAGCGTTTTCAGTCTCAGGTAATCGGCATCGAGCATATAATACGAGTTGACTCTTTCGTTGTTCGAGAAACCTGCCTTGCGGACTGGCGGGAGTTTCCCTATCACCCATCCGCTGTCTGGATCGGACGGGTCTACTTTGTGCGAACGCTGTTCGTACCACATTCTCAGTCCGCTGCTGTTACCTTCATTCATGAACGGCTGGATGAAAGCCATGCCGAGCTGGAGCTTGTGACCGCCTGCTCCCTGAAAAAATATGGAGCAGTCGAAGCCTTTCCATGCCATGTTGATATTCAGCGAGTAATAAGCGAACGGGGTGTTGCCGACACTTATGGGAACGACGTCACTGTCATTTATCACACCGTCTTCATTCACGTCTCGATATTTGAAGTCTCCTGGAAGGAGAGTCTTGTTTCCGCTTCCGTCCTGGATAGGGGAATTGAGGATTTCTTCGTAGGACTGGAACTGGCCGATCATGTCGTAGCCCCAGACGATGTTTTTGTTCCTGTTGTTGGTGTTGTTTTTCCAGTTGTTGTACATGTTTCCGTCGGCTGCCCTTTCCACATGGTCGTAGCGGCTGCGGGTCAGGGAAACGTTCGCACGTATGTTATAGGAGAAATCCCGTATTGTATTCGCGTGTCCGAGAGACAATTCGAAACCGTAGGTAGTGTCGGAGTTGAGATTTTCCTGCGGAAGGGATGCTCCGAAAGATGTAGGCAGGGTCAGTGTGCGGTATGCCATAAGCCCATTTCTGTGGCGATGGAATACATCGGCTTCGAAAAAGAGTTTGCCTTTGAAGAATCCTGCGTCGAGTCCGATATTGGCTATTCTCGATGTAAACCACGTAAGGTCGTTGTTTGCCAGTCCGCTCGAATAAAGTCCGATGGTGGGATCTCCGTCGTCGAACAGATACTTTCCTCCAGGATAGATATATCCGGACATGTACTGGAACGCTGCAAAACCGCTCTGATCTCCAAGAATGCCGTAAGACGCCCGCAGTTTAAGATTGCTGATGAACGGAATGTTGTTCTTGATGAAATTTTCTTCGGATATCCTCCATCCGGCTGAAACAGATGGAAAGAATCCCCATCTGGCTTCGGGAGAGAATGTGCTGGAACCGTCATACCTGCCCACGAGCTCCACAAAGTATTTGTCGGCATACGAATAGTTTATCCTTCCGACGAAAGCCATCATAAGAGAAGATGTCTCGCTTCCTCCGTTTGTCTTGTTCAAATCGTTGCCTGCATTCATTATCTGCAGGAGATTCAACGCGAATTCCCTTTGGGCGGAAACCCATTCGGATGACGGATTCGTGACCTGGTACAGTAACAGGGCATTGATGTCGTGCTTGCCGAAATTCCGTTTGTAGGAAGCATTGAACTGCATGTCCTTTGTCATATTGGTCCCCATCTGGTCGGACAGTTTTCCTACCGTACTGCCTACATACGATTTGACTACTTCTCCTGATTCGGTCGGCTCATACGTGTACGGATCTTTGGCCGACCAGTTCTTGTTTCTGTAGTTCATATAGTCGAAACTCAGTTTCGCATTGAGACTCAGGCCTTTCACCCATGGCAGATTCCATGCGACATCCAAAGATGTATTCAGTGTCCTTTCATCGTTGACCGAATAATTGTATTCCTTGTAAGTACTGCGCAGCGGTCCGACGGGTTCCCCGAAATAGACAGGGCTTCCGAACGGTTTGGATTGCTGGATATTCTGGAATACTCCGGCTCCTCCGGAAATATTTCTTCTGTCGAACTGTCCGCGGATGTTTACCGACACGCTGAGGTTGTCGGTCAGGAAAGTGTTGATATTCGCAAGCATATTGTATCTTCTGTTGTTCCAGTCGTTCGACTTGAAATAAGACTGCTGGTCCATTATTCCGAACGAAAGGTAGTAGTTGACAGCCTTCGTACCGCCTTTTATGCTGAAATTGTGCGATGTCATCGGGGCTGTTTTCCTTGTTACCGCCTTGAGCCAGTCGGTGCTTTTGTAGAATTCGCCATCGCCTGTTTCGAAGCGTTTCATCTGCTCGGCGCCGTAAACATCGGGAAGCCCGATGTTGTTTGCCGCTTCATTTGTAAGCAGGGCGTATTCGTATGAACTGTACGATTCCGGATAACGTGTCATCTGCTGTATGCCGGCCCATCCCGAGTATTCGAATTCCGGTTTGCCTTCCTTGCCTTTTTTCGTTGTGACCAGAATGACGCCGTTTGCTCCCTTGCTGCCATAGACTGCTGCGGAAGCATCTTTCAGGATACTTATGGATTCAACGTCGTTAGGGTCGAGTTTCGTGAAATTCCTTTCCACGCCGTCAACGATGACCAAAGCGCTGCCGAAGCCCCTGATGTCAATTTCCGGAATGTCTTCTCCCGGAGCTCCGGATCTTTGTACTGCACGGAGTCCAGGCAGTTTGCCTGCAATGGTATTTGCCACGCTCGTTGCCTTGGTGGTAATCAGGTCCTTGTTCGTGACATTGGCTACTGACCCCGTGATGGAAGTCTTGCGTTGTGTCCCGTAGCCGACGACTACGACATCTTCAAGCAGAAGCGCGTCTTCTTCCAGCGTGACCGCGACGACGGATCTGTCTCCGATATTGACGTTTTGCGTCGTGAAACCAAGACAAGAGACTTCCAGGGTCCTGGTATCATCGGAGATGCCGATGACAAACGTGCCGTCATTGTCGGTAATGACTCCGTTTCCTGTACTCTTGTCGATGATTGCCGCTCCCGGAACAGGGTTATTCGCCTTGTCGACGACAGTTCCCCTCACCTCTCGCGGCTGCATGTTGCTTTCCGCCATCGACGTGGTGCTGTGCAATGCCGAAAACAGAAGCGGAACGATGAGATAATAGAGACAATGTTTCATAAAAATGTGATTAGTGTACTGCAAAATTATCCGATACCTTATTTCCGGAACAGAACAAATCGCTTTGTTTAGGCAAGAAAACGTTCGCACACTCCGTGCATGGAAAAATTTGTTGTACTTTTACTTTTACGATGTACTTCCCGGATGGTCCTTCAGGCCTTGCGGTTTACTGATATAATATGGTTGTCAAAGAGAAAATACGTCGGTCCGCTTATGCGGCGATTTTATTGTTCTGGTACGTGTGCATGGCATCCGCTCAGGAACAGAAACTGTTTACGACATTGTCGGTACAGTCTGGAATGCCTCATAGTGAAGTGACGGCTATCACGGCTGATCCTGCCGGATTTCTATGGTTCGGTACTTACAACGGACTCGCCAGATACGACGGGTATGCCATCCGTACTATTTCCAAGGATGAAGAAGACGGAACATTCAAAAGCATGAGAGTCACTGCGCTGTATTGTGACCCTGCAAGTATGATGCTTTATATCGGGACCGAGGATGAAGGTTTGAGAATAATGGATCTCCGGACGGAAAAAATAGTGTCGCGGCTGTACTTTGCAAATACTGTTTTTTCGATCAGAAAGGGAATCGGTGATCATCTGTGGATTGGAACGGAAAGAGGCGTTGCCGCAATGGATCTCTCAGGCG
>CALUQC010000043.1 GCA_944322805.1 uncultured Bacteroidales bacterium
ATATGTCATATGCTTTCTCCCGACACAGTTCCCGGCCTTTCTTCCCATTTCACAACGGCAGGGTCGATGTAAATCTTATGCAGGGTAAACGTGATGTCGTATATGTAATGCTTGCCTATTTCCCATCTTCCGTTTTCGGTGATGCCCTCCAGATCGAACACCTTCTCCTGGATCAGCGGTTTGCCGTCCGAAGTATGCTGCCTGAATCTCAGGACAAGCTGTGTCGTCGAGGTCTGGTCCTGGCCCTTGCCGTCCAATGCCTGCGGGATGACAATCATGTTTCCGAGGTGGAAGCCTCCGGCATCGATTTTTACGAATTCATCATCATTCGGATTGTTGGGGCTTGGCTCTCCGTCATGGTCGAACATTATCACCTCGGTTCTAAGGTCCTCAAGTCCGGTCCATTCGCTGTGCTCTTCCGCCGACGAATCGAAATTCCCTTTCCACCATACATTCGTCAGTATGGCCTGATACAGTGAGAACATGTTTTCATATCCGGCTTCTGCCGTAATCCGGAAGTCGAGCCACGCACATGCATGCTTGAACGTTACCGGAATGGCCGAAGCCTGTACGCTGAAGGATGTCGCGTCATCGACATCGAACCACATCAGGTCGAACGTCCCGTTGGTGGCCCAATGGTTGTCCGGCCCATATTCGAAGTCCCCCTGCGATATGCCGATGATCCGTATTCCCGGACGGTCCCTGTCTGTATCATATGAAACCGAGACGCCATTCTGGTCCGTGATGTCATACGGACTGTAGCCGGCGAATATGAGAGAGCCGGTTTTCGGCCAATAGTAAGGATGCCTCTTGTCCTCGCCTTTCGAATCGATTCTGATGTCGGGCTGTCCCTTGTTCACGTACTGCTGGTCAGCATCCTGATTCTTGTCATATTTGACCGATGCGGTGGACGAGCCTCCGGCCCATGTCGTGCCTGTCTTTTGGTCCGTATCCTTGTCTATGCAGATGAATTCGCCTTTAGCATCCTCGTCGGAGGATTTGTTGCTTATGTACGGGACAAGTTCTCCTTTCGCGTCGTAAAATTCCGTCCAGTTCTGTCCGGCCGGCGTGATTTTGTGCCAGGCAAATACCCCGAAACTTTCCATGTAGTCGTAGTCCGGACCTTCCTGGCTGCCTGACAGCAGTTTCGTAGCCTTCCGGCTGACTGGAGCGAGGCCTATTTCCGCTTCGGAGTCGTCATAGACGACCAATGTTTCCGTACAGGCTGACAGGTGCAGGGCAATGGCTGCTGCCGCCGCCGGAATGATGCGTCGGAACATGTTTCCAAGTATGCGTATAATTATATTCATTGTCATCCTCCTGTCAGATTATATTTCAATATCGATTTCCACATCTTCCCAGTCGTCCACATCCGGAGACAGACCTCCGCCGGCATCGTCGCTCATATCAGGCTCGTCGATGATGATTTGGTCCGTATTTATCCTGATGATTTGTTCCGGATTGTTCACGAACTGGTCCGATACGTCGAATTTCCATGTGTGGGCGGTGCCTCCGATATCCGTTATCACCAAGGATATCTCCTGCCGGTCTGCAGGATTGTATCCGAAGGTGTTGAACTTTATGTCCACTTTGCCGCCCGTGTCGTAGTGCAGGCTCTCGAAGAATACGGATGCCGACCGGTCCGATTCCTCGTCGGCGGCGAGAGTGTTCGACAGGGCCATGCCTGAAATGACTCCGGACACGCTTGCCACGTATTCCATGCCCTGTATCCTGTCCACATATACGAGCCAGGTCTCCACGATGGTTTCCGCATACAGGTCTACGGTTACCGGGGGAGCATCCACGCTGCGGGCGGGAATATAGAAATCCTCCGTCCTGCCCACGAAGTGATGGTCCGGCTCATAGACTATCAGTTCGTTCTCGTTTTCATCCGCCCGGCTTTGCAGCCTGCTCCGGTAGCTTTCCGGAATCTCGTTGGTGGTGGCGTATATGCCGTCCCACATGTATTCGCTGCCCACTAAGGTGTATTCAGTGTCGAAGTTGTAGGTAAGAATGTGGTAGGTCCTGCCCGGTACAACGCTCACACGGCCTCCTGATGCCGGCAGGAATGCGTGTGTGGCGAATTCTCCGCTTTCGTTGTCAAAGAACATCACCCTCATCATGGACGGATCTTCTTCGTAGGTATAGTTGACTATTTCTTTCTCGATATCGATGTTGACCATGACGTTGTTGTCCACCTGCGACAGCGGGCGGCGCTTGCAGCTTCCGCAAAGGAGTACTGTAGCCATTATCATTGCCGTGACCGGCAATATCATTATCTTCCTGCGCGTTGTCTGCGTTGTCATTGCCGGACATCCGGCACCCGAAACTTTCTTTCTCATTTTCCGGCCCCTCCATTGTTCCTGACCTTCACCCTGATCGGCACTATGAGAGAAACCGATGCGCGTGTCGGGCCGAAAAAGTTGTACTTCCTGTGCTTGATTCCGGGATCCCTTATCAGGTCCGTGTAGTCGTCCGTCGGGGTGTAATGCCTTGCCACCGTGTATATCCAGCCGAGTCCTATGTTGAATTCCATCCTCAGCTTTTCCTTGGCGAGCGGAATCGAATAGGTGTAGTCTATGCCGATGTCGATGTATTCGCCCTGATTCCCGCTCTGCTTCCACTGGTAGTCGTAGTAGCCGAAGCCTGCGTATGCTCCGATGGCGTGCCCTTTCAGCTTGTCTTCCTCCTGCCTGTCCTTGCCGAACCAGTATTTGGTGTCGATGAACCAGCCTAACATTTCCGCACAGTACATGTTGCTTTTAGCCAGCCACCACGGGAAATAATAGTCGGCGCCTACCGACCAGTTGTATTTGATCGGCACCTCTATTCCGACATTCAGTGCGGGGACGAGAAGGTTCGTCCTGGCGGCGAGAATCATCTTCTTTTCTACCGGTGCGGGCCTTTCCTCAGGCATCCATCTGTATTTGAAGTCTCCCTGGTATATCTCGAGGGACGGCCCTGCCGGCTTTTGTACCGGCGCAAGGGTAATCAGCGGCATGGAAATGTCGAAAGTCACGGACGAGGCCCTCATCAGGTGTATGTAGTGGTGCAGGATGTACCTGAATGTGGGTTTCATCTGCCGAAGCCGCCTTTCTTTCTCGTCTGCGGACAGGTCGTCGGACTCCATGAGCTCTATCAGTTCATCCCTTGCCGGGATGTCTTTGTCTTCATGGACCACTTTGCGGAACGTGCTCCAGTCTTCACCGACAGGGTCCACGAATATGATTTCAGGGTCAATGCCTGGATATTTTTCTTCGAGAAGGGCGCGTGCGGCATGTCCTCGCTTTTCAGAAAGCCATATGTTGAATGCATTCCGCCCGTCCGGAGAGGCTGCGGAGACAATGGAGATGGAATCAGTGCTGATGATTCCGTTCCCGATGAGACTGTCGAGCTCCCTGTGCATCTTCCGGATAGTTTCGCCGTTTCCCCGGAAGGTGGTGTCTATGTCCCATTTGTTGATTTTGAAGAATATAGTGTACTGCTTTCTGAAAGTCTTGACAGGCTGATCCGCTTCACGGGCCGCTGCCGGATACAAGA
>CALUQC010000044.1 GCA_944322805.1 uncultured Bacteroidales bacterium
CATTGTCTCCTCAACAGTATCTCTCGTCGTGCCGTGGACATCCGAGACTATCGCCCGCTCCTCCCCCGCCAATGCATTCAGGAGGGTGCTCTTGCCCGTATTCGTGGCTCCTGTTATCGCCACCGGAATACCGTTCCTGATGGCATTTCCGAGGCGGAATGAAGAAATCAGGCCGTCAACATGCGCCGTGACTTCATCCACCAATGCAAACAGTTCCGAGCGGTCGGCAAACTCCACCTGCTCCTCGCTGAAATCCAGTTCCAGTTCCATCAGAGACACTATGTTGAGAAGTTTGTCCCGCATTTTCTTCAACTCATTGGAAAAGGCACCTTTCATCTGACTCAGGGCCACCCTGTGAGCCGCCGCATTTTCCGCCGAAATCAAATCCGCGACCGCCTCAGCCTGAGCCAGATCCATTTTGCCGTTCAAATATGCCCTACGGGTAAACTCCCCCGGAGCCGCAAGCCTGAGCCCGTGTTCTACGAGCATCAGCAATATATTGTCCACTATGTATCCGGACGCATGGCAGGATATTTCCGCAGAATCTTCTCCGGTATATGAATGCGGAGCCCGGAAAACCGATACCAGGACTTCATCGAGCAGGGAGCCGTCGTTCATGAATATCCGCCCGAATCGTACGGAATACCCCGGCGTCGAAGCGATATCCCGGCCTTCGGCACATCTCACGACCGCAGAAACGGCATGCAGGGCTTCCGGACCGCTGACCCTCACCACTGAAATAGCACCTGTCCCCGGAACGGTCGCAGGAGCGCAAATAGTATCTTCGTTCAGCAAAAACATAGAATAAAAATTAAAATACCGGTGACCTGCGGTCAATGGAAACACGGCATCCGCCGGCAATGCTGCAAAGTTACTATAATTATTGCACCGTCATGACGGTGCAACATCATATTCGGCAATTTTTATTTATCGTTCAATTTTTTTTGAAAAAATCCAAAACTGTTTCTTATCTTAGATGTTTTGATTCTGAATATCCGAATATGCACATAGGAGTAGCGGGAAACATAGGCAGCGGGAAAACGACGCTCACGAGAATGCTTGCCGGGCACTACGGCTGGGTACCCAAATACGAGTCGGTGACTTTCAATCCGTACCTCGAAGACTATTACAAGGACATACCCAGATGGTCCTTCAACCTCGAAGTATATTTCCTCACGCAAAGGTTCAAGGACATACTCGAGATTTCAAATTCCACGGACACCGTCATACAGGACAGGACCATACTTGAGGGCGTACATATTTTCGTGGCCAACAACAAGGATATGGGCAATCTCAGCGACAGGGACTACGGCACCTACATGGACCTGTTTGACCTCATGATGTCGTTAGTGAAGGCTCCTGACCTGCTGATATACCTGAAATCCTCCATACCGCACCTGGTGTCCCAGATACAGAAGCGCGGCCGTGAATATGAAAAGTCAATAAGTCTCGAATACCTTTCGGGACTGAACGAGAGATATGAAAAATGGATATCGGAATATCAGGGAAATGTCCTTGTCATCGATGCGGACCATCTCGACTTCGAAAACAGGCCGGAAGACTTTTCCGTCATTACGGACCAGATAGACGCGCAGCTGTACGGGCTGTTCACGCATGCCTGAGCAGGTCCGCCAGCCCTGATTCCGTTCCAGTACGCGTACCGGCTACCTTTGACGCTCCAAAGGAACTTCTATCTTCATCCCTTCTTTTCCGAGCACCGCATCCGGAAATATTTCGCGGACTTCGTCAAGATAAAACGAAGTGTCGGCAAACCGTGAAGAATAATGGCCGAGCACAAGTTTTTTCACGCCGGCCTCGAGAGCACAGCTTGCAGCCTGCTCCGTAGTCGAATGGAAGGTCATTCCGGCAAGGTCTTCCATTGCACGCGGGAAAGTGGTTTCATGGTACAGCAGGTCTACGCCTTTGACCCATCCTGAAAGTTCAGGGAAAGGAGCAGTATCGCTGCAGTAAGCGAAACTTCTCGGGGAATACGGCACATAAGTATGCTCGGCACAGCTTATATGCAAAGGCTCGTCCGAGCCTGAATATCGTGTAAATCCGTTTTCCGCTGACGGCTCGCACAAAGGGCCGGGTAACCGTAGCAGGTCCTCTCCCCTTTTCAATGCGGCTATCTCAGCCAATGTGAACCGGTACTTCTCCAACGATTCCTTGCGGACATTCAGGGCCGGCATCTTCTCCCGGAACAGGTATCCGTAAGTCTCTATCCTGTGCCGCAAGGGAAAGGCATATACCTCGATCACCCTGGTTTCGAATATGAGTTCCGGCGCCCTGGCAGACACGGCATGATGCACGGGCTCGAACTTGAATCCGTCTCCGAAAGAATACATGAAGTTTTTCAGCACCGTCCCGAACGCTTCCGGAGCATATATGTGGAGCGGAGCCTTTCTGCCCAGCATACTCATGGTAGACAGCAGCCCGAAGATTCCGAAAGTATGGTCTCCGTGAAGATGAGTGATGAAGACAGTGTCGAGTTTCAGCAGGGAAAGCCTGCTGCGGCGCATCTGCATCTGGACGCCTTCACCGCAGTCAATCAAAAACAAGCGCCCCCGTATGTCTAATACTTGGGCGCTCGGATATCTGTTTACAGTGGGCAGGGCCGAAGCCGTGCCCAATATATTCAGAGTGAAGTTCATCTCAGGAGATTCTACTCACCTTTTTCAAGTTTTGATTTAAGTGCTGCAAGTTCCGAGATGTCGCCGAGAGTAGTCTTCTCGATGTTGGAGTTGATCTTCTTCACGGCTTTCTTGGTGCTGTCAGACTCGCCGGATACCTTTTCAGACTTGGTCTCGGTATAAGTCCGTACATGCGACAGGCCTACCCTCTTGCTGCTGCGCTTCAGGTCAGTAACCCTGAATGCGAGCTCGTCTCCGGCTGCAGGCATGGATCCGTCCTCTTTCACGAGTTCCTTGGTCGGGCAGAAGCCTTCGATATCGTCTCCGAGAGAAATAACGGCGCCCTTGTCGGTAATGCTGTCGATTTTCAGAGTGTGGACAGTGCCAACACGGTAGTTGTCCTCGATATCCTCCCACGGATTAGGAAGCAGCTGCTTGTGGCCGAGGCTCAGCTTGTGATTCTCCTCATCGAAGTCGAGAATGATTACCTCTATCTTGTCGCCAGGCTGCACGAGCTCCGAAGGATGCTTGATCTTCGCCCATGACAGGTCGCTGATATGCACGAGACCTTCGATGCCTTCCTCAAGCTCCGCAAATACGCCGAAGTTGGTGACATTGCGGACAACGGCAGTATGCTTCGAGCCGACAGGATATTTCTCGCGGATATTCTCCCACGGGTTAGGAATAAGCTGCTTGAGACCGAGGGACATTTTCTTCTCCTCCCTGTCGAGGGTAAGTATCTGGGCTTCCACTTCGTCTCCGACTTTCAGGAAATCCTGTGCGATACGGAGTCTCGGGGACCATGACATCTCCGATACGTGGATAAGGCCTTCCACACCAGGCTCAATCTCTACGAATGCGCCGTAATCTGCAATGAGGACGACCTTGCCTTTAACCTTGTCGCCGACCTTGAGATTAGGGTCGAGAGCCGACCACGGATGCGGAGTAAGCTGCTTGAGACCGAGAGCGATTCTCTTTTTGGCCTCGTCGAAGTCGAGGATGACCACGTTGATCTTCTGGTCGAGGTGAACGACCTCCTCAGGATGGTTGATTCTGCCCCATGAGAGATCCGTAATATGGATAAGTCCGTCGACACCGCCCAGATCCACGAATACGCCGTATCCGGTGATGTTCTTGACGGTACCCTCGAGCACCTGTCCTTTCTCGAGTTTGCCGATGATCTGCATCTTCTGCTGCTCGAGTTCCGCCTCGATAAGTGCCTTGTGGGATACCACCACGTTCCTGAATTCCTGATTGATCTTCACGATCTTGAAATCCATGGTAGTGTCAACATACTGATCGTAGTCCCTGATAGGCTTTACATCTATCTGCGAGCCAGGCAGGAATGCCTCGATACCGAAGATGTCCACGATCATACCGCCCTTCGTACGGGTCTTGACATAACCTTTCACTATTTCGCCTGCATTGTAAGCGGCGTTTACCATATCCCAGGAACGGAGGGCGCGGGCCTTCTTGTGGGAAAGCACCAACTGACCTTTCTTGTCCTCGGCAGTCTCCACGAATACCTCCACCTTGTCTCCGACCTTGAGATCAGGGTTGTACCTGAACTCCGGAGCCATGATGACGCCTTCGCTCTTGTAGCCGATGTTTACGACCACTTCCCTCTTGCTGATGGATGTAACGACACCTTCCACCACTTCGTTTTCCACGACTTTGGAAAGCGTCTGGTCGTACATCTCTTCGATTTTCTTCTTGTCCTCGCCATAGACGTCATTTCCTTCGAATGCGTCCCAGTCGAACTTGTCCGGATCCACGGATGCGTTGGACATTTTCCCGGTTTCTTCCTTAGCAGGAGTTTCCTTTGCGGCCTCGGCGGCAGGAGCCGTCTCTGCTGCAGGTGCAGTCTCCACAGCCGGAGCGTTCTCTACGGCCGCAGTTTCCTCTGCTGCTACTGTCTTGTTTTCTTCCATTGTAAAAAATAAAACAATTAGTGGGTTGAACTTTATCTTTCGTGCCTTCCCGGAAAGCAGAAACCGCCTCCGGTCAAAAGGCGGGCAAAAGTATGTATAATTTTCGGATTTTCAAAAAGTTTTACGCTGATTTTCCTCTTGTTTTCCTGTTTTTTTACAATGTTTTTCTCTTTTTACAGCATTTTTCTTTTTCTGAAGATTATCAGGATGATGCTGAAGGAAAAAATCATGAGCGCGAGGACAATGGCGGCATCCCATCCCGTATCGGTCAGCGGCAGTTTCAGATTCATCCCGTAAAACCCCGTAATGAGAGTCGGAGGCATGAAAAGCAGGGACACCAACGTAAAGACCTTCATTATCTTGTTCTGGTCCAGATTGATAAGACCGATCACCGTATTCTGGAGATATTCCAAACGTTCGAAACCGAAATTGGTATGGTTGATCAGTGACGAAATGTCTTTCAGAAGAACATTCAGCTTGGGCTGGAGGGAATGAGGATACTTGTTGCTCTTGAGCAGGCTCGATATCACCCTCTGCTTGTCGACTATGTTTTCCCGCACCAACATGGTGTTTTCCTGAAGCTGGTTTATGTCGAGGAGGAATTCCTCGTTTATGTCTTCCCCGAGGCTGACTTTGCGGTTGAACTGCTCTATCTCCTTTGACATCAGCTCGATCATATCGGCATCGAGGTCGATTCTCTGCTCCAGGATGCTCACGAACACGATATATCCCGTCGGATAGAACTTCGGGAAGGCGAGGAGCCTGCGCTGCAGATCGGTAAAGCTGCGCAGCGGACACTCTCTCAGGGTCACGAGGACATTGTCCGTAAGAATGAAGGACACCGTTTCCATCGAATACTCCTCCGGACCAGGTATAAGGAAGTTCGTATTCGCGAAAATAGCCGTATCGGTCTCTGAAAAACGGGATGAACTTTCGATTTCCTCAGCCTGGGCGCGGCTCTGTATGGTCGTTCCGACAAAGGCTTCGGCGGCACGCTTTTCATCTCCGGACGGTGCGAACAGATCTATCCATACGACCATTTCCGGAGTGAGGTCGGAGAGGACTGCCACAGACTGCGACATTTCCATCTGACCGTTTGATTTGTAGAATATCTCTATCATCCTTAACCGTTTTTATTCCGGCACTGGTCGTCGGAAATTAATAATTCGAAGCGAACAAGTCTGCAAAGATAAGAAACTGTTTTGAAAAATCGCAAATCAGTTTCTACATTTCACGGGGCATTTCAGGCATTTCTGGGGCGGCAGGACGCAACCATGGTCTAAAACAAGGCCCGGCAGCCGATGAATACGAGTATGGCGCCTCCGGCAATCTTGGCGGCATTCCCGAATTTCCTGCCCGATGCAGAGCCGAGGACAATGCCTGCGGACGATGCCATTATCGTTATCAGCAACGTCAGGACAGTCAATACTGCCGCGTCGCCAGAGCTCATATTCCCCATGGCAAGCGAAACTCCGACAGCGATCGCATCTATGCTCGTGGCTATGGCCGCCAGCATCATTTTTCTGAAACCCGACAAATCCACCGATTCTCCGTCTCCCCTGAGGCCCGACACTATCATCCTTATTCCCAAATAGGACAATATCACCAATGCTATGTAAGGAGCGATCCTGCTGACATAAGCCACTATGGAATAACCGGAAATCCATCCTGTAAAAAGGCACGCGGCCTGTACGACGCCGAAAACGGATGCCGTGGAAAACACTTTCCAGACATTTACCCTGCCGAGGGTAACGCTTCCGCCCAGCGACACCACGAACGAATCCGCGCTCAGGGAAAGGGACAGGAGCAATATTTCTATGAATGGCATGATTGCGGGAATTTACGGTTTGAAAATCTGTCTGTTCAGGATGGAGCGCCCGAGCGTGAGTTCGTCCGCATAGTCCAGGTCGTCGCCGAAGCCGAGACCCCTTGCCAATGTGGAAATCCTGATGCCGAAAGGCTTGAGCTGACGGTAAATGTAGAACGCCGTGGTCTCCCCTTCCACTTCCCCGCTCAGTGCGAAAATCACTTCTATTTCCCCGGGAGGGAATTCTCCGGCCAGGGATTTTATGCGCGACACCAGTTCGCCGATGGTCAGGTCGGAAGGGCCCGTGCCTTCTATGGGAGATATGATTCCTCCGAGAACATGGTACACGCCGGTGTACTGCCGTGTTTTTTCTATGCTCATCACGTCACGGATACTTTCCACCACGCATATGGTCTTGTGGTCGCGCTTCTCATCCGCACAGACAGCGCAGATGTCCCCGTCGGATATCATCCTGCATACCGAGCAGTACCGGACTTCGTTCCGCAGCCTGTCTATCGAGCCGGTGAAATGGCGGACGTTTTCCACAGGCTGCCTGAGCAGATGCAGGGCCAGCTTCAACGCGCTGCGGCGTCCGACACCGGGCAGGGCGCCTATGGCATCCACGGCTTCCTGAAGAAGCCGGGAAGGATATTTCTCGTTATAATTCATTATTCTTCATTGTTTTCCGGAATGATATGCTGCAAGAGCATCTATCGGAGACGGCAGGAATTTGCAGAAATCCATTCCATACACGGCGCCAAGCTCCATAAGCGTCTGCCTGCAGGCATACCCGACAGAGCCGACGACCCCTATTTTCATTGTCTCTCCCGGCCTTCCGTAAGCCATGAGCGACCTCCGTATGAAAGCATCAAGGTTTTCCTTCACAATCCCATGCAGATAAGCATCGTCCGATGCATTTTCAACGATAAAGGGCGCGAACGACGACAGGAATCCTGCAGGATTTTCCCCCTTGTAGACCGCATTCACTATATCTGTGTAATCCAACGGCCATTGCTCCCTGAATTTCTCCCGCGTTCTTTCCGGCACCATATTCTTTATATAGTCCGACAGGAAACGTTTGCCGAGAGCAGCTCCCCCGCCTTCGTCCCCGAGGATATACCCGCCCGGACGGACATTGCCGGTCACGGAAACCCCGTCATAGCTGCAACTGTTCGACCCGGTCCCGAGGATGGCCGCAATGCCCGGACAGTCACCCCACAAGGCTCTGGCTGCCGCAAGCAGGTCGGATGCACATTCCGTCTCGGCCATGGGGAACGCCCGGCGCAGAATGGCCTTCATCCTTGCGGCATCCTTGTCCGACACCATTCCGGCACCGTAGAAATACAATTTTACGGGAGCCCCTCCCCCGCCAGCCGCCGTAACTTCATTGGCCGCCGCGGCCACTATGTCAAATATGGTCCGGTCCGACATTACCGACAGATTTATTCCCGGAGTCCTGAAACGTTTCCCGCCGATGACCCAGTCCGTCTTTGTAGCCCCGCCTTCCACCGTTATCGTCATTTCCCGTGTTTTTCTGCAAAATTAGCAAATTAAAGCAACAACTGACATGCAAACGCAAAAGTATCGGAAATACCGGAAAAATTACTATCTTTGAAAGATAAACTTACTGTTAAAACAAAAACTGACCATGGCATTGATTAATTGCAAAGAATGCGGCCAAACAATATCCGAAGCCGCCACGGTGTGTCCTCATTGCGGAGCACCAGTCATCAAGGATGTGTTCTGCTCCAAATGCGGGACAAAGTTTCCGTCGGACAAAAAGTTCTGTCCGAACTGCGGCGCTGCGGTTGACGGCTGCCCGTCCCCGTTAAAAAGCAAAGACAAAATCGTGGCTGGACTGCTGGCGATATTCCTCGGAGGAATCGGTATCCACTATTTTTATCTCGGCAAGACCACTGCCGGAATCCTGAGCATCGTAATATCTTTATGCTCATGCTATATATGGGGATTACTGATGTTCATACAGGGCATTTACATGCTGACCATGTCCGATGAAAATTTCAACGCCAAATATGTCGACAACGACAGGACCCTGCCGCTGTTCTGACATGATATATTATTAAGGTATGTTCTGTAAAAACTGCGGTGCCGAAATAGCCGACAACTCCCGTTTCTGCACCGACTGCGGCGCTGAGCAGCAAGTATCCGGCCCCGTAATCACTCCCGGATGCAGACCGGACGAAAAACGTCCGAGCACCTATCTGGCACTTTCCATCATAGTGACCCTGTGCTGCTGCATGCCTTTGGGAATCGTCGGCATCATCTACGCATCAAGGGTGGATTCCGCCTGGAATGCAGGATATTATGAAGATGCCCGGGAATTCTCGCGCAAGGCCAGGAACTGGTCGCTCCTCGGGGCCGTCCTGATACTGCTTGTATGGATCGCATACATAATCCTGCTCATCGCCGGAGTTACATGGGCCACATGGTGGGAAAATGAAGACGTGTTCTTCACCTGCCTGCCGTAAACATCAGCGATGACAAAAAGGAAAACCGTTGTCATTATTGTTGCCGCCCTGCTGACCGCAGGCGCGGCAATATTTCTGTACGGCATGGGTGATCCCGCTTCAGGACGGCTCTATCCCAAATGTCCCTTCCATCTTCTGACAGGTCTGGAATGCCCAGGATGCGGCTCGCAAAGGGCGATACACTGCCTCCTGAACGGCGAATTCGCCATGGCGCTGCACTACAATGCGTTAATCGTCTTTGCAATCCCCTTTGTCCTGTTGTGTTTCGCCGCGGAAATTGCCTCCCGCACGGCACGACACGGCAGGCTGTACCGTTTCATGTCCGGAATCCGCCGCATCCTGTGTGCAGGACCGGCGATTTACGTGATTCTTGCAGTTATCCTGCTATTCTGGATTTTCAGGAATTTCTCTGCCGCATTCTGAGAAACATCAGAACGGATATCCTACGCCGAAATGAATGGCAAACCCGTCATTGGCCAACCACTGCCGCGGCCTGAGCCACCTTTGTCCTTCCGGACGGGCAGGATCGTGAAGCCGCATTCCCATGTCCACCCTCAGCACCAGGAAATTAAGGTCGAGCCTGATGCCCAATCCCCAGTTGGCCGCTATGCTCTTGGCAAAAGTGCGCATCATCAGCTTCGAATCCTCACTGTTTTCTCCGCCGGTGTCCCTGAGCGTCCAGACGTTGCCCGCATCCACGAATGCCGCACCGTCCACTTTCCAGAACAGCTTGAACCGGTATTCGACATTGGCCTCTATTTTCATGTCGCCGGTCTGGTTGGCAATGGTGAAGGTCCTGTCCAACTGCGCCAGACCCGGACCTACGGCCCTGGCCTGCCAGCCCCTCAGACTGTTGGCGCCCCCGGAATAGAAATGCTTCTCGAAAGGGAGTGCGATAGAGTTGCCGTAAGCATAGCCTGCGCCTATCAGGAACCTCGTAGCGAAAGCCTGCCCGTCATTCCTGCCGAAACGCCAGGTCCTTCCCACGGACAGTTCGCCTCTGACATACTGGGAAAAAGGCGTGTTCCATATCATTCCCGCCCCGCTTTCATCCTTCCTCATCAGCGGCTTGAATGCGCTCAGCACATTTCCCGCAATATCGCCCTGATACCGCACGTAGAAAAACGAAGTGCGAGGCACCACGTCCGAGTTCGTAGTATAATACAAGGTCACGCCGGAGCCGAGGTCGAAGTGGTCCTGATATGCATTCCGCATGAACGGGTCGCGGGCAAGAGTATTGAAAAAGTTCTGATCGAGGTCGAAAAGACGGACCGCATTGAATTGTAGAGGATATATCTGGTAAAACAGCCTGCCCCGATAGTTTCCGGTATAGCCGTACGACATGGAGATTATGTTCCTGGTATATTCCGGCCGGCTTTGGTAGTTGTAAGAGAAATTGATGTCGGTCCGGGGCACGGATACGGGGAAAAACCGGTAAGGCAGAAGGAGGAATTTCGGGAAACTGAGACCGGCCGATACTCCGAATTCGTTGGAGCGGATATTGTCGTTGAACTTGAACTGGAAATTACCCATGAAGCTCAGATTCAGCCACTCGCCTCCCCTGAAAATATTCTTGTGGTAATAGGAAATCTGCGGAGACACCCCGAAAAGTCCGGAGGAATTCGAAGAAGCCTCCACGTTCAGCTTGAAACCCTGGAGCTTGGACTGTGAAAGATTTATCTCGCAGTCCACTATGTTGGTATCCCTCTGGGTCATCTCCACGTTGACGCTGCTGAATACGCGCAGCGCCGACAGCCTGTTGTACGTTGTATTCACAAGCCTTTCGCTGTACGGACTGCCGGGTCTGATGGTATTGAGGTCCACAAGGACCTTTTCCCGGAATTTCAGGTCGGACGGATGGGATATGGACACATCGCCGATGGTGAACTTGCACAGCGGCCTGGCTTCGGCTTCCGTCTCGTTTCTCGTATAGTTGTTCACGCGCATCTCGAGGATGGCGGAATCGGGATACGACAGGGTATCGGCATTGAAGAAGAAATAGTTCTTGTTGAAAGCATAGAAGCCGCGGTTTCTCATGAGGGAAGCGATACGGTCCGCCTCGGAATCAAGGACATTTTCAGACAGGGGCATTCCGGCCCTTATGCCGAGAGAGGCGGTATCCTTGAAAAACTCTTCCGAAAAATCGCCCTCCGGGACAGATATGTCAATCCGCTTTATGGGGTACTGCTTTCCGAGTGTGATATCGTAGCCGACATATACCCTGCGCTTTTTCACTTCTATTTTCGTGTCAACGGAGGAATGGAAATACCCCAGATATTCCAGATGGCGGGTAATGTTGTCCACGGAACTTTCCACCATCTCCGGATCATATACGACAGGCGCCACGCCTATCTTCTGCACGAACTTGTCCCATCCCCGGCCCTTGCCGTTCGACCAGTTGTAGACATTCAGGAACGGATTCCATCCGAATATGAAATATGAGTTCGGACGCTGCTTGATATACGGCTCGATCTGATTCGTATTGAAAGTATTGTCATTGGTGACGCTGATTTCGTTCCCGGCAAGACGGAATTGCCCGTCATGCAGCACTCTTGTCGTACTGCATGACCAGAGCAGAAACACGGAAACCGCCGCTATTACGCCTGTAACCCACTTCATACCCCGCAAATTTAGAAACTGTTTTGAAAAATTTCAAAAAATCAGGCGGCTTCCATGTTTATGACAGATAATAATAATATATTTGCAGCCCGAAAGGATATCCGGCAAAGACGGATTGCCGGAAAAATATCAAAGTAACTTAATTGAATTGCCAGAATGAAGAACAAGTACATCGATCTGATTGACCAGACTTTCGAGTTTCCGCAGGATGAATTCAAGGTGGAAGACGGGGAGCTCTACTTTCACGGAATAAACATGATGGACATCATAAACCAGTACGGGACCCCTCTGAAAATCACGTATCTGCCGAAAATATCATCACAGATACAGAGGGCGAAAAGGATGTTCAACGTGGCCATGGCCAAGGCGGACTACAAGGGAAGCTACCACTATTGCTACTGTACGAAAAGTTCTCATTTCGAATTCGTCCTGAAAGAAGCCCTTAAAAACGACATCCACATCGAGACATCCTCGGCATTCGACCTGAATCTCATAGAAGCCCTCGAAGCCGAAGGAGCCGTGGACAGGGACCTCTACATCGTCTGCAACGGATTCAAGAAGCCGGCATACATCGAAAACATAGCCAACTTCGCAAATTCGGGATGGCACAACATCATTCCGGTATTGGACAACATGCACGAGCTGCAGGATCTCGATGCCCTTATAAACGTTCCTGTCAACATAGGTATCAGAATCGCATCCGAGGAGGAGCCGAACTTCGAATTCTATACGTCGCGTCTCGGCATCCGGTACAGCGACATACTTCCGTTCTACGAGAATATCATAAGCAAGAGCAGCAAGTTCCACCTGAAAATGCTCCACTTCTTCATCAATACGGGCATACGGGACACGGCATACTACTGGAACGAACTGGCGAAGTGCGTCAATGTCTATTGCGACCTGAAAATGATATGTCCGGAGCTCGACTCCCTGAACATAGGAGGCGGATTCCCCATAAAGAACTCGCTTGCAATGGATTTCGACTATGAGTACATGGCGGAGGAGATAATATTGCAGATAAAGACCATGTGCAACGCCCGCGGAATCCCGGAGCCGAACATATTCACCGAATTCGGAAGTTTCACCGTAGGAGAATCAGGGGCTACGATTTTCCAGGTACTCGACATGAAGCAGCAGAATGACAGGGAAAGATGGTACATGATAGACAATTCGTTCATGACCACATTGCCCGACACCTGGGGCATAAAGCAGCGCTTCATCCTCCTGCCGATAAACAAATGGAACGAAAAATACCAGCGCGTCTTCCTCGGGGGGCTTACCTGCGACAGCCAGGACTATTACAATGCCGATTCCCATGCGAACGCCATATTCCTTCCCATCATGGAAGACAGGAACGACCCGCTGTACATCGGATTTTTCCATACGGGAGCATATCAGGAGTCCATTTCAGGTTTCGGCGGACTCCAGCACTGCCTGCAGCCGGCCCCGAAATACATCATCATCGACAGGGACGAGAACGGCGAATATTACACGAAACTTTTCAGCAAGGAACAGACATACAAGTCGATGCTGAAAATACTTGGATATTAGAAACTGATTCTTAACGGCATGCAGAAAATATCCTCGAACGAGATCAAGCGGATCAGGTCCCTGGCGCAGAAAAAATTCAGGGACGAACTCGGGCTTTTCATCGTCGAAGGAGAAAAGATGGTCGCAGAGGCGCTGGCTTCAGGATTCGAAGTGGAAAAGGTGTACCGGAGAGATGAAATCGGAGAGGAAGCGATGTCGCGCATCAGCCAGCTCAGCCACCCGTCTCCGATTCTTGCTACAGTCCGGATACCTGGCTCCATGTCCGGCAGTGCAGCAGGGGCATCAGGAGACGGCTCCGGAGAGTACGGCGGGAAAACAGCCGTCGGGGCCGGCCTCTACATAGCTTTGGACGCCATCCGCGACCCCGGCAACCTCGGCACGATAATAAGGATAGCCGACTGGTTCGGTCTTTCCGGCATATTCGCTTCCCCGGATACCGTGGACCTGTTCAATCCCAAGGTAGTCCAGTCCACGATGGGTGCGGTTTTCAGGGTGCCGTTCCGGTATGCGGACCTGTCTGCCGTTATTGCCGGAGCTGTCTCCGCCAACGGCAAAGTCTACGGCACTTTCATGGACGGGAAGGATATTTATGCTGCCGAACTCGAAACCGGAGAAAATTCTCCGGCAGTCATCGTCATCGGCAACGAGGCCAACGGCATTTCCCCCCGGATCGAAGCCCTTGTATCGGAAAAAATTGCCATACCGCCCTACCCTTCCGGCGTCCGCAGCTCGGAATCCCTTAACGCCGCCGTCGCCACAGCCGTCACCGTCGCCGAATTCCGCCGCCGGACACGATAGAATCCCGCACAAATCGGAAAATCTCTGAAAATCGTTACAAATTTTTGCTATTATCAATTCTGATTCTATTTTTGTACGGATGCAGTTTACAGCCGGGAATCGGCAGCATCGAAAAAACTTGTTTCACCCCCGGTACGGGATTTAGAGCCAGAATAAAATGAATACGGTTGAGCCGGTAAGCCTGAAGAAACTGATAGTCACCGACTATCGCGCCCTGATGAGTTTCAGGGTAAGGAAAATCCTGATGATATGCAGCAACTATGACGCATTCATCCTGGAAGAAGACGGACAGATCGAATCCCAGATCTACAAGGAATACATCGAGCTGAATCTGAGCAATCCGCCCCAGTTCCTGTGGGTGACCTCGTCTGCGGAAGCTGAAAAGGTGATGTCCGGAGACAAGAATGTCGACATGGTCATCTGCATGTACAACGACAAGGACAAGGAAATTTTCAATTTCGCCAAAAAACTGAAAAACGGGACTTTTTCGGCAGACAAAGGCATTGACGGGGACTCCGCCCCGTCCAACAATATTCCTTTTATCCTCCTGACCCATTTTTCACGCGAGATACACCGCCGCCTCGAGAAACAGGACACTTCTTTCGTGGACTATATTTTCAGCTGGAACGGCAATGCCGAACTCATAGTCGCGATAGTAAAACTGTTCGAGGACCTGATAAACGCCGACAACGACATCCTGAAAATCGGGGTGCAGGCGATACTGCTCGTGGAAGACTCGGTGCGGTACTATTCCACTTATCTGCCGGAGCTGTACAAGCTGGTCCTGAAACAGAGTTCGGAATTCCTGAAGGAAACGCTGAATGAAAAGCAGCGCAAACTCAGGAAACGCTCCCGCCCGAAAATCCTCCTTGCCACCAACTATGAAGATGCGGTCAACACTTACAGGAAATACCGCAACAACATGCTGGGAATAATCTCGGACGTGGGCTTCGTCCTGCACAAGAACGATCCGCAGGAAAGCGAAAAGGCGGATGCCGGCATAGACCTGGTAAAGTTAGTCAAGGCGGAAGACCCGTACATGCCGATAATCCTCCAGTCGTCGCAGGGAGACATGGCGAAAGTCGCCGCACAGTTAGGCGTGGGTTTCCTGAAAAAATATTCGAAGACCCTGATCATCCAGCTTTCGGAATACATCAGGGAGGAGTTCGAGTTCGGAGACTTCGTGTTCAGGGACAAGGACAGGCAGGAGTTCGGCCGGGCGGCCAATCTTAATCAGCTGCAGGAGTGCATCCAGACCATCCCCGACGACATTCTCATATACAACACTTCGAAAAACATGCTTTCGAAATGGTTTTTCGCGCGGGGACTTTTCACTCTTGCCAACCAGTTCAAGGCCGTCCATGAAAATCATTTCGCATCCACCGGAGAGCTGAGAAAATACGTGTCGCAGCAGATACACGACTACCATGCCCTGAACGGACGCGGAATCATCGCCCATTTCGACAAAAATTCATACGGGCAATACATCTGGTTCGCCCGTGCCGGAGAAGGCTCCCTTGGCGGCAAGGCCCGAGGACTGGCTTTTCTGAACACTCTGATAGCAAAATACCAGCTTACCAACAGATATGAAGGGGTCAAGATTTCCACCCCGAGGACCCTGGTAGTGGCTACCGACTATTTCGACCGCTTCATCATAGAGAACGACCTTCAGTTCGTCATAGACGGAGACATTTCCGACGAGGAAATCCTGTCGGAATTCGTATCCTCCCGGCTTCCGGAAGACCTCGTGGAAGAGTTGAAAGTATTCCTGCAGACCGTGGAGACGCCGCTTGCGGTGCGCTCAAGCTCCAAACTCGAAGACAGCAACTACCAGCCGTTCGCAGGAGTGTATTCGACATACATGATACCGCTGACGGAAAACAAGGACCAGATGCTCAGGCTGCTGCGCAAAGCCATCAAAAGCGTTTACGCTTCGGCTTTCTTCAACGGGAGCCGCACCTATATCCATACTACGGGCAACCTGCTGAGCGAAGAGAAAATGGCAGTCGTCATCCAGAGCATATGCGGAAGCAGGCACGGCGAGCTGTATTACCCGATGCTGTCGGGAGTGGCCCGTTCGGTCAATTTCTATCCTATCGGCAAGGAAAAGCCGGAAGACGGGGTGGTGAACATAGCCTTCGGCCTGGGAAAGACCGTGGTGGACGGAGGCAACACGTTGAGATTCATTCCGAAATATCCGAAAAAGATACTTCAGCTTTCGGACATGAAGATAGCCCTTAACGATACGCAGAAATCCATGTATGCCCTGGACCTTAGGCCGGGAGCTTTCATAATTTCCCGGGACGATGCCGTGAATCTGGTCAAGCTGCCGGTTTCGGAAGCCCTGAAAGGCTATAATCACCCGGAACTCGTAGCCTCCACTTTCAGTACGGCAGACAACCGCATGGTGCCGGGACTGAATGCATCCGGTCCGAGAATCATCACGTTCGACTATATCCTGAAATACGGGCGGTATCCCCTGCCGCAGGTGCTTTCCGACCTGCTTGCAATATGCAGGAAGGAAATGATGTGCGACATCGAAATGGAGTTCGCAATGGATGTCATCCCGGACAGCGCCACCCAGGAATGCGTAATCAAGCTGCTGCAGGTCCGCCCGGTAGTGGACTATGCGGAAGACCAGGACATATCCATGGAACAGGTCATCGGAAACATGCCGGAGATTTTCATCCGGTCAGACAATGCCCTCGGCTCCGGAGAGATTTCCGGGCTCGGACACATACTCTACGTGGATCCGGAAGTTTTCGACAGTGCCAGGACAAAGGACATCGCATCGGAAATAGCCGAGCTGAACAGGGAGCTTAAAGAGATGGGAAGTTCGTACATGCTCATAGGTCCGGGGCGCTGGGGCTCGTCCGACCCGTGGCTCGGGATTCCGGTGCTGTGGAGCAATATTTCCGAGGCAAGGCTCATCGTGGAATGTGCTATTCCGGGGTTCCGCATCGAGCCGAGCCAGGGTACTCATTTTTTCCAGAACATCACTTCACTCGGTGTCGGATACCTGACCGTCGACACCATGTCGGATCCGCAGTCCCTGAATACCGGCTTCCTCGACAAACTGAACTGTGTAGAGAAGCGGACTTTCGTAAAACTGTACGAAGCGCCGGCGGGACTGTCGGCATACATAGACAGGAAGTCCAACAGGGCCGTGGCAGGAATCATGAAATGACGGCCCGGTGGAATCCAAAACCGGACACCTCGAAAAAACGGGTGACCGAAAAACGGAAACATTACGATGAATGCCCCGCTTCCGGTCACCCGCGTATATTCGTATGCAAATGATGCCTACCAGTTCAGGATCTTCCTGAAATCGTAGACTGAAGGATCCTCAACGTAAGCCTTTGCAGCCTCGTAGTCATCCTCGGTGACATAATGCGCTATGTACTTGTAGTAGTTCTGCGCAGTACCGGCATTGATATCCACCACTCTCGGAGGTATCTTTCCGGTTTTCGGATCCTGGAGGTCGGCCAAATACAGAGGCGACACGTTGCCGTTGGCATCCACGTACACCATGCAGCCCGTCTTGCCTTCGCTGTAAAGCTGGTAAACGCCCATGGCGAGTTCCGTGCAGTAGGTAAGGTCGTAAGCCACAGGATCCTGGCAGCGGACATCATATCCGATTTCCACGGGACGGGTCTTTACTTTCAGCCCGATTTTCTTAAGTTCCTTTTCAAGCAGATCGTTGAAAAGCACTGCCTTGGAAATTTTCCCGAGCTCAGGATGGCCATGCTCGTCATAAGTGAAGTGGATACCGGCTTCCGCAGCTTCCTTTGCCACACCCTCATCGTGGAAAAGGCCTTCGGCCGCTACGACAGTACCGTAGTTGACGCCCATGATCTTCCTCTTTATGATGGAAGAAATGGTCAGCCTGATGATCTTGTCCAGGCAGATGTCGGTCTTGTCGAACATCTCCGGGATAATGGTCATAGGGCAATGCGTAGCCTCACCGATACCGAGGGCGAGACTGCCGCAGGTGCGGCCCATGGCGGAAATCAGGAGCCAGTTGCCGGAAGTCCGTGCGTCTTCGTAAATGGTCCTTGCGATATGCGCACCCTCGTTCTTGGCCGAATTGTAGCCGAATGTCGGCGTGTTGTTCGGAAGTGGAAGGTCGTTGTCGATTGTCTTCGGACAATGTATGTTCGCGATATGATAGTTCTTGGCAGCAAGGAATTTGGAAATCCTGTTTGCAGTGGACGCCGTATCGTCTCCCCCGATGGTCACAAGCAGCTTGATGTTGTTGTCCTTGAAAAGGTCGAGATTGAAGTTCTCTTCGAAATCCTTGTCGGTAGGTTTGAAACGGCTCATTTCGAGATAAGATCCGCCCCTGTTGAAATACCTGTCAGCCTTGAAGAAATCCAGATCCTCGGTCCGCGCGTTCTTGCTGAAAAGACCGGAATAGCCCCCATGAAGGCCGATAACCCTGAATCCCTTGGACAAGAATGTCTTGGCCACGCTCATGGAAACCGAATTCATTCCCGGGGCAGGACCGCCGCCGCAGAGGATAATTACTGCATCTTTCATAATTTTACTCCTTAATACTTTTATAATATATAATAATAACTGTCCGAATCCCGTAACAGCACCCCAGTACCATCCGCATCTCATCCTGCCGGGGCGTCAGAACGGGTGCAATGCAAGGCATCATGGGTGAGGACAAGGGAGTTTACCTGCGTAAATGACCGAAGTCCGAATCCAGTGACAACGCCGCAGTGCACCCGTTCTCACGCCCCGGGGTGCAAAATTATCCAAAATTCCCAAATAACCACGAAAAAATCGTATTTTTGTAACTTATATCGAATTTAACTGACGACTGACAGTGGAAATCGGAGAAGTAAAAAAAAGAATAGAGGAACTGAGGGCTGAAATAGCGGAGAACAACAGACGCTATTATGTGGAAAATGCGCCTGTTATAAGCGATTACGATTTCGACATGATGATGGATGAGCTTATGGAACTGGAAAAGGCCCATCCTGAATTTCTGACAAAGGACTCGCCTACTCAGAAAGTCGGAAGCGACTTGAAAAAGGAATTCGTGCAGTATCCGCACAAATATCCGATGCTTTCATTGGGGAACACGTACAATATCGAAGAAGTGGAAGCCTTTGCGGAACGTGCGGAAAAAAGTCTCGGAAAAACCTTTACGTTCTGCTGTGAACTGAAATTCGACGGGACCGCGATATGCCTTACATACAGGAACGGGAAGCTGTTCAGGGCGCTGACCAGGGGGGACGGCACGGTAGGAGATGACGTTACGGACAATGTGCGGCACATTTCGAATATCCCGCAGGTGCTGAAAGGCGGCGGATATCCGGAGGAATTCGAAATCAGAGGGGAAATATACATGCCGTACAAGGCTTTCGACAGGCTGAACGAAGAACGGACGAGGAATGAGGACCAGCCGTTCGCAAATCCGAGGAATGCGGCGTCCGGCTCTCTCAAGCTCATAAATCCGAAGGAAGTATCGCATCGCGGGCTGGAATGCACGTTATACCATGTACTCGGTGAAAACCTTCCGTTCCTGACACACGACCAGGCACTGGAATCCGCCGCCGCATGGGGGCTGCCCGTTTCGGACAAAAGGAAAATATGCCGGGACATCGGGGAAATCGAAGCGTTCATAAGTTTCTGGGACACGGAAAGAAAGGCGCTACCGTTCGCGACCGACGGCATTGTCATCAAGATAAACGAACTGGCCTGCCAGAAGGAATTAGGATATACCGCAAAATTCCCACGCTGGGCGGTAGCCTACAAATTCAAGGCGGAACAGGCCCTGACAAAGGTGAAATCGATAGACTACCAGGTCGGAAGGACGGGTGCGGTCACCCCTGTGGCCAATCTCGAGCCGGTACTTCTTTCGGGGACCACGGTCAGGCGTGCCACCCTCCACAATGCCGGACAGATGCACATTCTCGACATACGCATCGGCGACTATGTATATGTGGAAAAGGGAGGGGAAATCATCCCTAAAATCACCGGAGTCGAGATGGAGAAAAGGATGCCCGGGGCTAAGGTCCCGGAGTTTCCGAAATATTGCCCTGACTGCGGCACCATGCTCGTCAGGGATGAAGGGGAAGCCAGGTTTTTCTGCCCCAATTCGGACGGCTGCCCTACCCAGATCAAGGGCAAGCTCGTGCATTTCATCAGCCGGAAAGCCATGAACGTCATAGCCGGGGACGCAACCATTGAACAGCTGTTCAACCTCGGTTTCGTCCGCAGGCCGTCGGACTTCTACAGTCTCACGAAAGAGCAGCTCCTCCGGCTCGAAGGCTGGAAAGACAGGGCGGCGCAGCGTTTCATAGACAGCATCGAAGCCTCGAAGAAAACGGCTTTCGACCACGTGCTGTTCGCGCTCGGCATAAGATATGTCGGAGAGACCACGGCCAAATCCCTCGCACGGCATTTCATGAATATCGACGCGCTGATGGCGGCGGACAGGGAGACGCTGCTTTCGGTGGACGACATCGGAGAGGTAATAGCGGACAGCATCATCGACTACTTTTCAGACCCCGGGCACAGGGAGGAAATAGAGAGGCTGAAAGCGGCCGGACTCGAATTCTCTCTTGAAGAAAAATCCGGTCCGAAATCGGAGGCGCTAAAGGATAACATAATTGTTATCTCCGGGAACTTTAGTGTTTCCCGTGATGAAATAAAAGAACTTATATCGCAGCATGGGGGCAAGAACAGTTCTTCCGTCAGCGGAAAGACCACATACCTCCTCGCCGGAGAAAAGCCGGGACCGGAAAAGCTGAAAAAGGCGGAAAGCCTCGGCATACCTGTCATAGACGAGGCGGAATTCAGGCGGATGATTGAAGGGAATACGGAATCCCCGGCAGCAGACGCCGGCCCTTCACACGAAAAAGCAGACGCCGGCCCTTCACGCGAAAAAACAGGAGCAGGTCCTTCGAACGAAGATATTGCCGGAAGCGGCTCTGCGGCACCTGTCCAGTTGACATTATTTTAAGACGCGCCGCAGATGAAAAGACCGGGAAACATAATAGGCAGGCTGAAACGCTTCATTTCCGAAGATATCTGGAATCTGGATATCGGTGAGTTTTCGCGTGCGAAAGCCAGGTCCATCAAGTACATGAAAGTCCTCATAATCACCATCAAGACTTTTTCGGCTGAAAGGATAGGCTTCCAGGCTACGGCCCTCAGTTTTTTCGGTACGATGTCCGTGGTGCCTTTCATTGCCGTCGTATTCGCCATCACCGGAGGTCTCGGACTGGCAGACAAGCTCGAGACCCTGATGTATTCTTATTTCGAAAATTCCCAGGAAACCATAAACATGGTCCTCGGATTTGCGAACAACATCATCAAGACCGCCCAGTCCAGTGCAATGGGGCTGATCAGCGCGCTGCTTTTCGTATGGCTCGTGTTCTGGATGATGATTTCGGTGGAAAGGGTTTTCAACAATGTCTGGAGAGTGCGAAAGGCCAGGAATATCTTCAAGAGGATTTCATTTTACATCGCAATCCTCCTGATTTCCCCTTTCGTGATCTTCCTGTTCTTCTCAGGCTCCATGGTCTACAGCAACATGCTCAAGGGCATAGGCATCGACCTGGAATATTTCGAATCCATCGCCTCCATCCTGGCATGGATACTGTTTTACATAGTGGCCGCCCTGACCTTTTCGGCGATGTACAAATTCATCCCCAACCACAAGGTCATGTATTCGAGCGCCCTGCGCGCCGCATCGGTTTCCGCCCTGGCCTTCACGCTGCTCCAGTATCTTTACCTCGAGACGCAGCTGTTCGTCACAAGGCTGAATACCGTTTACGGCGCCGTGGCTGCGATTCCCCTCTTCATGTTCTGGATGAACATCGGATGGTTCATAATCCTGTTCGGTGCGGAACTTTCCTATGCCTATCAGAACGTGGACAACTACAACATTGAATAAAAGGAGACAATATGCCTGTATCTGAATTTACAAAAGAAGACTTCGATGTCATCGCACGCGACTATGCGGATCTCAAGGAGGCTGCCAGGAAACGATGCGCCAACCAGCAGGAACTGGATGTGGTGCAGAAAGCCTTCGACTTCGCGAATGAAGCCCACAAGGGGGTCAGGCGCAGATCCGGAGAGCCGTATATCCTGCATCCCATAGCTGTCGCGAAAATCGTTGTCAGCAACATAGGTTTAGGCTACAAGTCCATAGCGGCCGCCCTGCTGCACGATGTCGTGGAGGACACGGAATATACCGTGGAAGACATCTCGAATCTGTTCGGAGAAAAAATAGCCTCGCTCGTGGAAGGCCTGACCAAAATCAAGACCGTGCTCGACAATGAGGACAAGGCCGAGAAAAAGAGCCTGCAGGCGGAGAATTTCAAAAGAATACTGCTGACCCTGAACGACGATATACGCGTGGTCCTGATAAAACTTGCAGACAGGTTGCACAACTGCCGGACCATCGAATTCATGCCTGAATACAAAAGGGACAAGATATTGTCGGAGACGATGTTCATCTTCATCCCGCTCGCCCACAGGCTCGGCCTCTATGAAGTCAAGTCCGAAATGGAAGACATATGGCTGCGGTACAAGGAGCCGGAAGCATTCAACGAAATCACCGAAAAGATAAACCGCAACATCTCCGACAAGGAAAAGGAGATAGACGAGTTCATAAAGCCGATAGACGAAGCTCTGCGCAGGGCCGGCTTCGACTTTGAAATAAAGAAGAGGGTCAAGACCCCCTATTCCATCTGGCACAAGATCGTGACAAAGGGCATCACGTTCGAACAGATTTACGACCTGTACGCCGTCCGTATCATTTTCAACCCGGGACAGGCATGCAGCAAGGACATGGAAAGGGACCAGTGCTACCACGTGTTTTCAATCATCACGGGCATATACAAATACAAGAGCGACAGGATCAGGGACTGGGTAAAGCATCCCAAGAACAACGGCTATGAAGCCCTGCACTGCACGGTAATGAGCCATTCCGGCATCTGGATAGAAGTGCAGATCAGGACCCTGAGGATGAACGACATCGCGGAAAAGGGCATAGCCGCGCACTGGGCATACAAGAAAGACGGATTCGTGAGCGAGAATGAAAGCGAGATGGACAAATGGATCAGCAAGGTCAAGGAAATCATCGTGAATCCCGACGTGAACGCGCTCGAACTCCTGGACATCATCCACAACGACCTGACCACTACCGACATACTCGTGTTTACACCGAAAGGGGAACAGAAAAGCATACAGAAAGGGGCGACCGCCCTCGATTTCGCATATCTGATTCATACCGAAATCGGAAACAAGGCCATAGCGGCAAAGGTGAACATGAAATTAGTGCCGCTGACATACGTGCTGAAATCCGGAGATCAGGTAGAAATCATCACTGCGGAAAATGAAAAGCCAAAGCGGGCGTGGCTTCAGTTTCTCGTGACGAGAAAGGCCCGGAACATCGTAGTCGACTATTTCAAGGGGGAACGGCAGGAAAGCATCCGCGTGGGTAAAAGCATGCTCGAAGAGCAGCTCGGAGCCCTCGGATTCAAGATGACGGACAAGGTCCTCGCCAGGCTTCTCGACGGATACGAGATATTCGAAGGAGACAAGGATGAACTTTTCTTCCGGATAGGTGCGGGTATCCTCAAACTGGGAAATCTGGAGCAGATAATTAGGAAGGAGGACGACAAGCAGGGCAAATGGACCTTCCCGTGGTTCAAGAGCAGGGACAAGAAAGATGACAGGTACGTAATCAACGACAAGTCCGACGGCGTGCACAAGTACGTCATCGCAAACTGCTGCAACCCTATCCCGGGCGACCCGGTAGTAGGCTTCCTCGCCTCCGACGGCACCATAACGGTGCACAAGAAATCGTGCAATGTGGCCAACAGCATTGCGGCCAAGCACGGGGACCGCATAGTCAAGACCCAGTGGGAGCAGGAGACAGACCAGTCGTTCCTTGTCAGGCTTTCCCTCAAGGGATACGACAGGATAGGCATCATAAACGAGATTTCACGCTATATTTCCTTGGTAATGAACGTAAACATGAGACGCATATACCTGAATACGGAAGATGAAGTCTTCGACGGATACATAGACCTTTATGTCCATGACAAGGATGATCTGGAGAGGCTCATCAAACGTCTGAACAAAATAGAAGGCGTACAGAGCGTGGTACGGACCGACTTGTAGCGGCAAGCGGATATTTATGAAACTTCAACAAGCATAAGAGAATGAAAATAAAAAAGATACTGGCGCAATACGGACTTCTGGCGGCAACGGTGTCCGCCATAGGGGCAATGATATTCTCCCCTTCCTGCGCCAATACCACCACTCCTCCGAGCGGGGGTCCGAAGGATACCATCCCACCTGTCCTGGTAAAATATTTTCCTGTCCCCGGAGATACGATGATACCGGTGCACAAGACCCAGATAGAACTCACGTTCGACGAATATGTCGTCGTAAAGGATGTGCAGAGCCTTTTCCTGTCGCCTCCGATGGAAAAGACTCCAAAGTACAGGATAAGGAACAAAAGCGTGATAGTGTACTTCGAATCCGACCTCGACTCGAACAAGACATATGTACTCGACGTGACCAATGCCATTGCGGACAACAACGAAGGCAACATGTACCCGGGCTATGCCATGGTATTCTCTACCGGAAAGCAGATCGATTCGATGATGCTCACCGGAATAGTGCAGGACTGCAACACCCTGATGCCGGTAAAAGGGGCTACGGTGATGCTGTACAAGGACCACTCCGATTCGGCCATATTCAAGCACAGGCCGGACGCCGCCATAAAGACCGACGACTGGGGGTATTTCTGTCTGAGAAACATACAGGATACGGTCTACCGGATGTATGCCATCATGGACATGAACAACAACAATATCTATGAGGCGGACAACGAGCAGGTGGCATTCGTCGACACCCTCGTCCGCCCTGTAAAAAAGGTGGCGGATTCGATTCCGGAACTGACCAAGTATCTCATGACCGACACGGTAGCATGCCTGGCGAGAAAAACCGAATACGAACTGAACCTGTTCAAGGAGGTCCCGTCCAAGCAGATGATTATGAACAAGGAGCGGCTCGGGGAAAGGACGGCATATATCACGTTCATGGCTCCGTATGCCAGGATAGACTCCATCTGGATGACAGGCATTCCGGCAGACAAGCTGATAACCCAGTTCAACCTGGAGCAGGACAGCCTCGAAATCTGGGTCAACGATCCCCGCACCCTTCCGGACACCCTGTTCCTGAATGTCGACTATTACAAGACGGACACCCTCGGCAACCTTGTCCCTACCGTCGAAGAAGTGAAATTGGCGAAACCCCGTCAGGCGGCAGTCGCGAAAAGCGCGAGGAAAGACATCAAGAAAGAGGATACTACCGCCGTCTTCACCATAGATGCCAAACCTGAAAACGTAGAGCAGTACGGATTCGTCATAGAATTCAAATATCCGCTCGTGCAGTCCGCATTCGACTCCCTCGAATTCAGATACCTGAATCCGAAGCAGCAGGAATTCACCGATACCTACACCGTAGAGCATGACAGCCTGAATCTGAGGAAGTACATTGTCCGTCCTGCATCCAAACTCCTGCCGGGATACGAGTATTTCCTGAAAGTGCCGCACCGTAAATTCATGGACATAAACGGATTCCTGAATGACAGCTCGGAAGTCAAGGTCATGCTTCCGAACGACGACAAGCTGAGTTCCCTGTCTCTGGCCCTCGGCAATGTCCGCAACAAGTACATAATAGATCTGCTCAACGAGAAGAGAGACCAGACGATACGTTCTTTCACGGTAGACTCCGACACTACGCTGCTTTTCCCGTATATCACGGCCGGGAAATATTCCGTCAGGCTTACCGAAGACAAGAACAGGAACGGCCTCGTCGACACGGGGAACCTGCTCGAACACAAGCAGCCTGAAAAAGTTAAATTCTACAAGCTCGAAAACGGGGATCTGTTCATAGACATTCCTGAAATGACGGAACTGGAACAGAGCATAGATGTGGAAGAGTTGTTCAAATAATGCCGTGATGACGATATGAAAGGTGTTTTTAATATTATTGCAGCGGCCGCGGCAATCCTTTTCTGCCTTCCGCCTGCTTTTGCCCAGCTGCCCGAGGGGATGTCGGTAGATGACGGCGGGACTTCGGAAACTGTCGAGAGACAGGACAGCACCATGTCAGGTTTCGATATTGAGACCCTGGACATAGATGCCCTGAGCGACAGCTACCTGGACAGCCTGGACATAAACAAGGACATACCCATCAACGACTACACTATGATAGGCTTCCAGTACGGCGTAGGCATAAGCCAGGTCAGCTGGAATCCCACCATGCAGCAGAGATTCCGCTTTGTCCCCGTAAACTTCGGTTTTCTGTGGACCCGCTACGGGAAAATGTTCGGCTACATGCCCTACTTCGGCATCCAGGCCGGAGTCTTTTTCGGACAGGAGGGCTATCAGTTCGAAGAAGATGACGAAGGATATACGCCGACCCTCGAAGGTGCCACAGGTGCGATAATGAACGTTGTGGAGGTGCCGGTAATGGCTCACTGCCACTTCGATTTCTGGAAAATGAAACTCATGGTCAATCTCGGACTTTTCGGAGGCTACAGGCTGAGCATAAGCCGTTTCGGAGACGGTGTGCCTGAAAGCATCAGGAATTCGTTTTTGGACACTGACCGGAGATTCGACTACGGAATCAAGGGCGGAGCCGGCTTTGCCTTCGTTTTCGACCCGGTGGAAATACATTTCACGGCCATGTACAAGCATTCTTTCGGGACCCTGTACGAGCCGGACTATTACAGCCAGTATTATTACAGGTACGCCTATCCGACGAATTTCATTTTCTCGGTAGGAGTCCATTTCCAGCTTACCAAGCGCGTCGGCAAGACTAATCATGCACTCAGAAGGGAGGCAAAGGAACACCTCGGCCTCATAAAAAGCCTGCAATCCGCAGTGCCTGCCGAATCCGCGGTGCCTGCCGAATCCGCATCTGAAACCGAATAAAGGTCAAATGATTATGAAGTCCATTGAAGTTAAGGTCGGGAATCTGACCATTGGCGGAGGTCATCCGATAGTCGTGCAGACCATGTGCAACACCCATACGTCGGATATCGAGGCATCCGTCGCCCAATGTATCAGGATGTATGAAGCCGGAGCTGAAATGATAAGGCTCACCGTTCCGGCAATGAAGGACGTGGAAGCCCTTGCCGAAATCCGGAAAAGGCTCAGGGACAACGGCATAGACACTCCCCTGGTAGCAGATGTCCACTTTTCTTCCGAGATAGCCATTGCGGCTGCGGAAGTCGTGGAAAAAGTCAGGATAAATCCGGGGAATTTTCACAGGGACCATGAGAAAGCCTGTGAACAGTTCGCGAAACTGGTCTCCGTCTGCAAGTCCAGAGGCACTGCCGTGAGGATAGGTCTCAACCACGGCTCCCTGGGGGAAAGGATTACCACCCTGTACGGGAACACGCCTTTGGGTATGAAGGAGGCAGCCATGGAATGGATAAATCTGTGCCTCGAAAACGATTTCAGAAACGTGGTAGTCTCGCTCAAGGCGAGCAATACCATAGTCATGGTGGAGGCATATCGTCTCCTTGCCGCCGCGATGGAGGAAAAGGGTACCGTTTTTCCGCTGCATCTCGGAGTGACGGAAGCGGGAAACGGAGATTCGGGCCGGATAAAGTCGGCTGCGGGAATTTCCGCACTCCTGTCGGAGGGTATCGGAGATACGGTAAGGGTATCGCTTACGGAAGACCCGGTCAATGAAATTCCGGTGGCCCGGTATCTTGCGGACAGGTACGGAGGAAAGCTGCATTCATCCATGGGCAAAGTCGAAATATCGGACAGGAAAGCCGCCGCCGCTTATTTTGCTCCGTCAAGGGAAAGGCTGATTCTCGACCTTGCGTGCGACTTCGGCAAAATGCTGCTCGACAGGAAAATCGATGATATTGAGATAAAGGGAAGCTACCGCAATGAAAGCGGTGAAGAAGTGACGATAGACGGCAGCCGGGAAGCGGAATACCTTGCAGACGAGCTGATGCAGGCCACAAGAAGGCGTTTCTACAAGCCGGAATATATTGCCTGCCCGGGATGCGGCCGCACCATGTACGATCTCGAGAAAACATTCAATGAGGTAAAGCGCCGCACATCGCACCTGAAAGGCATGGTGATAGCAGTCATGGGATGTATAGTAAACGGTCCCGGAGAAATGGCCGATGCAGACTGGGGCTACGTGGGAGAAGGCAGCCGCAAAGTGACCATATACAAAAAGAAAACACCCGTACTGAAGCACGTGCCGGAAGATGAAGCCATCGACAGGCTTCTCGAACTCATTGAATCGGACATTAACCGATTATAACCTGTCAGGCCGAATGCGGCTGTCCGTCAGCCGCGACGCGTCCCGGGACATCCTGCGTGCGGTCCGCCGTTCCATCCTCCGCCACGCAATGGTCCGTCTTTTTCACTATTACCTTGTCGATTCTGGCGCCGTCCATGTCCACGACCTCGAACTGGAATTCGCCCCAGGTCACCTTCTCTCCCGGGACAGGCATATGGTCGAGTTCATCCAGAATCAGTCCGGCTACCGTAGTATATTCGAAGTCCTCCATCGAATCCTCGATGTCGAAATGTCTCAGGAAGTCGTACATCGGGCACATGCCGTCTACTAACCAGCCGTCATTGCCGCCGCGCGCGATAATGTCCGGCTCCTCGTGGTCGTCGTTGATATTGCCCACAAGGGCTTCCATGATATCCTTCAGCGTGATGATGCCGGAGCAGGAGCCGAATTCGTCGCAGACCAGGGCCCTGCTTATCTTTTTCTCCTTCATCTGCTCCAGGACAGTATAGACATTCATGTTTTCATGGAAATACACCGGCTCCTTCATCATTTTCTCTATATCGAAGCCCTGCTTGCCGATGTTCAGGACATATTCTTTCAGGGAAAGCACCCCCACGACATGATCCAGGTCATCCTCCACGACCGGATATTCCTCGAATATGTTGCCCTCGATAGTTTCCCTGATTTCCTGCTCTGTCATCTCGAGGCTCAGCCATACGATGTCGGCACGCAAAGTCATTATCGTGCTGACTTTCAGATCGCCCAGGGCAAAGACCCTTTCCACCAGGTCCTGTTCCACCGGAGATACTTCCCCCTCGTCCGTTCCCTCCTGTATTATGGACTTGATTTCCTCCTCGGTCACCTTCGCTTCCTGATATTTTATTCCAAGTATCCTGACAATCAGCGAAGTCGTCCTGGCAAGCAGCCATACGAACGGGGCGGCGATGACGGATATGAACTTCATCGGGCCAGCCACTATCTTGGATACTTTCTCCGCTGCGCTCATGGCAATCCTTTTCGGGACAAGTTCACCGAAAATCAACGTCAGGAACATCACGAGGAATACGATTATGCCCTTGGCAAGGGCAAGCGCCCCGGAAGCAGGCATGCCTGCACTCTGGAGCAGGGACGAAAGTTCCGCGGCTATCTTGTTTCCTGAAAAGATACCGGTAAGTATGCCTATGAGCGTGATACCCACCTGTACCGCCGAGAGAAACCTGTCGGGATCCTGGGCCAGATTCAGCGCCGTCCTGGCAGCCTTGCTGCCCTTGTTCGCCTCGGATTGAAGACTTGATTTCCTTGCCGAAATAATGGCTATCTCAGACATTGCAAAGACTCCGTTCAGCAGGATAAGAAGGAGTATGATAAATATTTCTTCCATATCATTTTTTACTCAGCTCCGCAATCACTGTCTCGCATGCCCTCACCTCCTGTCCGAGCTTTACCTTTATGTCGGCATCAAGAGGGAGATACATGTCTATGCGCGAGCCGAATTTGATTATTCCGCACTGGTCGCCGCGGACCTCGTCATCCCCTACCACGGCATAGCATTCTATCCGTCTGCAGAAAGTTCCTGCGAGCTGCTTGAAAAACACTTCTCCGTAGTCGTTCCTGACGCTTACGGATGTATGTTCATTCAGTTCGGAAGCCTTGGGAAGGAAGGCCAGGAAATATTTCCCGGGATGATATTTATAGTATGTGACTTCGCCGCTTACGGGCCAGAAATTCACATGCACGTTGAAAAAATCCATATAAATGGAAACCTGCATGCAGTCACGTTTCAGATACTCGGGCTCGAATACCTTGTCGAGCACCACGATTTCACCGTCCGCGACAGCGGTGACAAGCTCGTCTCCCTGCGGTCTGTTCCGGGACGGCACCCTGAAAAAAAACGTGACGAAGCCCATAAAGAACAGGAGCAGGAACAGAAGGGGAAAAGAGAGGTAAAGGCAACTTATAAACCGCAGAATCAACCAGATCAGCAGGCTACAAATCACCCAGACACAGAATATTATCCTCCAGCCACCCCTATGTATCCTCATGACGAATAAAATTATCGAATCGCAAATTTAGAAAATTTTATGCAAAATCATAAGATATTCACTACAAGAAGATATATAATGCCGACAGGTATGGCCAAGAGGGCGCTGTCGAGCCTGTCGAGGAATCCGCCGTGCCCCGGCATGAAAGTCCCGCTGTCCTTGACCGCATAGTAACGCTTCCACTGGGATTCTATCAGATCGCCGTAAACTCCGAAAATATTCATCAGCAGGGACAGCACGAGGCAATGCAGGAGAGGATAATGCAGCATGTTCGTGTAATGCAGCACGGCTCCGGCCGCCACTGCCAGGAACAGTCCGCCCCAGAATCCGGCCCACGACTTCTTGGGAGATACTTCCGGGAAAAGTTTCCTGCCGTATTTCTGGCCTATGCTCATACCGAAAACATAGCCGCCGATGTCGCTCACCCACACTATGATGAATAGGCTGAGCAGAAGGGTGCCGCTGTACTCCCCCGTCGGGCTGAATACCGCCAGGTTCATCAGGGAAACCGGTACTGCGATGTAAAGCAAGGCCGTGTAAAGGTTCGCGAATTTTCCGAAATCGGTCTTGTCCTTCACGTACAGGGAATTTATCATTATGACGAATACCGGAATAATGGCGAGCACCACGAGCCTGCCGGGGAAATCGAATCCCCTGTACAGGAAAGTCAGCACGAAAAGGACAATGGCTGCAAGAATGGACAATATCTGGGAAAACCAGTACTCGCCGCGCATGGTCATCCTGAAAAACTCTACCATCATGGCAGTCATAAGCAGAATCATCAGAAGCCCGAAGCAGTATTTGTTGAGAAGCAGTGCAACGACGACTCCGACAACGAATCCTGCACCGGTCAAAGTTCTGACAATCAGATTTTTCATAGTCGAAACAGATTAAAACTCCGGCTTCTGATTTGCCCTCGGGCCGAATATGCGTTCCATGTCATCGGCGAATATCACTTCTTTCTCAAGCAGCAGGGCCGCCAGTTCCAGGAATTTGTCCTTGTTCGCCATCAGTATTCCGTAAGTCCTGTCATGTATCTTGTTTATCAGGGACTTGACCTCTTCGTCTATAAGCTCCGCAGTCTTCTCGCTGTAAGGCCTGCTGAGTTCATAGCCGCGCGAGCCGGTAGAATCGAAATATGATACCGTGCCCACCTTTTCGCTCATGCCGTAATATACCACCATGGCATAGGCAGACTTGGTAAGCCTTTCCAGATCGTTCAGCGCACCCGTGGACGGCTGCCCGTTCACTATTTCCTCGGCCACACGGCCTCCTATCAGGGAACACATCTGGTCTATCATCTGCTCCTTCGTCTCCAGCTGCCGCTCCTCCGGCAGATACCAGGCAGCTCCGAGCGCCTGTCCTCTCGGTACGATCGTGACCTTGAACAGCGGGCTGGCATTCGGAAGCAGCCAGCTCACGGTAGCATGGCCCGCCTCATGATGCGCAATGGATTTCTTCTCCTCCGGAGTAATGATTTTGTTCTTCCGCTCCAATCCTCCGATAATCCTGTCCACGGCATCCAGGAAATCCTGCTTGTCTATCTCCGTCTTGTTCTTGCGGGCGGCAGTCAGCGCGGCCTCGTTGCAGACATTCGCTATGTCGGCTCCGGAAAATCCGGGAGTATGCTTTGCCAGGAAATCGACATCGAAGTCAGGCATCAGCTTCAGTCCCTTGAGATGCACCTTGAATATGGCGCTCCTTTCCTTCAGGTCGGGAAGGTCCACATGAATCTGCCTGTCGAAACGTCCCGCGCGGAGCAGCGCCTTGTCGAGGATGTCGGCCCTGTTGGTCGCGGCCAGGATTATCACTCCGGAATTCGAATCGAAGCCGTCCATTTCCGTCAGCAGCTGGTTCAGGGTGTTTTCCCGTTCATCGTTCGACGAGAATCCCACATTCTTGCTTCTCGCACGCCCCACCGCATCTATTTCATCTATGAAGACTATGCACGGAGCCTTTTCCTTCGCCTGGCGGAACAGGTCCCTGACCCTCGAAGCACCCACACCCACGAACATTTCCACGAAGTCGGAGCCCGAAATGGAGAAGAAAGGCACGTCAGCCTCTCCCGCCACGGCTTTGGCCAGCAGGGTTTTTCCCGTACCCGGAGGACCTACAAGAAGGGCTCCCTTGGGAATTTTTCCGCCCAGTGCAGTATATTTCTTGGGATTTTTCAGGAAATCAACTATCTCCATCACCTCTTCCTTGGCCCCGTCGAGGCCAGCCACATCCTTGAAGGTCACCTTCATGCTGCTTTTTTCCGCCAGCTTTCCTGTGGACTTGCCGACATTGAAGAATCCTCCGGGTCCGCCCTGGCCCATGTTCCTGTTGAAACCCCTGAACATGAATACCCACATGAGAATCAGCAGCAGAGGGAACAGTATCCACTCGAGGACCGAGCCCCATACCTTGTTGTTATTCTCGATGACAAGCCTGAAACGGTCGGACTCCGGCAACGAATCGTTCAATTCGCCGAACGTTTCTTCCGGATTGAAGCTCCCGGATACCAGAAAGACGAAATGCGGAGACTTGGACGGGATGTTTCCGCCGAACTTGTCCGCATATTTTTCAAGCCTGTCCGGTTTTATGGTCACGCGCCCCTCGAAATCATTCCTTATAAACACGATTTCCTTCACGTCTCCGGCAAGGATCTGCTCCTTGACATCCTCCCACTCTATTTTCTGTGGATTGGCACCGCCCTGATTGAAAAACATCCATACGATGACAATCAGGAGTATCATGTAGATCCAGGAAAAGTTGAATCTGATATTCACGGTTTTTCTCGGGTCTTTTCCCTGACCCGGGTTACTGTTCGTATTGTTGTCCATTTCTGATGATCGTTCTAAAATTCGAGTCTTTCGGCATCCGCCCACAATGCCTCCAGGCGATAGAATTCCCTGTACTGGGTCTGGAAGACATGCACCACTATGTCGCCGTAGTCGAGAATAATCCAGAAAGAATTTTCCCTTCCCTGTGCCCGGAGCACCTTCCTGCCGCATTTTTCCAGCATGCGGTCTTCCACATTGTCCGCTATGGCGTTTACATTCGTTGTAGAATCGGCGTTGCAGACGATAAAATAATCGGATATGGCTGTTCCTATTTTCCTTAGATCAAGAGATACGATATCCGCCCCTTTCTTTTCCGACATCGCATCGGCTATGACCTTAATTTCTCTGTTCTCCATCCGGTCTTGCTTAAAAATATTTTATAAATTGCGAAGTTATAAAAAAATTGCGGTTTGCAAAAATACGCAAATTTTACACCAATGGGAAAAGGGTATGCAATAAAGTGGCTTGAAACGGTAGATTCCACTAACAATGAAATACTTAGGCATGCTGACAGTCTTGACAATCTGTCAGTGGCGGCTGCCAGATGTCAGACAGCGGGACGGGGACAGAGAGGCAACAGCTGGAAAACCGAGAACGGGAAAAACCTGACATTCAGCATATTGCTCCGCTTCGCCATGTCAGACAGGGAATCCGGCAACCTCTGCCATGCGGTGGAGGCGGAGAAGCAATTCGCCGTTTCGGAAGCCGGGGTGCTGGCGCAATGCCGCTTTCTGAAACGCCACGGCATCGATGCCAGGATAAAGTGGCCCAACGACATATATGTCTCAGACCGGAAGATTTCCGGGATGCTGGTGGAAAACTCGCTCTCAGGGCACCGGCTCAGGACTTCCGTCATGGGAATAGGACTGAATGTCAACCAGCGCGTTTTTCCGCCCGAACTCCCTAACCCGACTTCCATGTCCCTGATCACCGGACGCGAATACGACCTGCCGTCCCTGCTCGAGGAATTCATGTCCGATTTCACGGACTGCATGGATTTGCTTGCTCTGCCGCCTGAGGACCTCAGGCATATCTATGAAGACAGCATGTACCGTCTCGGCATCGAAAGCCGTTTCGCCGACCTCACCTCACGCCCCGCCTATCTCCCCGCCGACCCGGTCATAACTCCGGGAGCAGGACCTTGCATGGCATCCTCCGATACGAAGCAGGCCGCGTCATCCACCTCCCTCCCGGTATTCAGCGGCATCATACGGGGCATCACCCCTGCCGGACTCCTGAGGGTAGAACTTTCCGACGGCACAGTCAGGACTTTCTCGTTCAAGGAAATAGGGTACGTAATCAGTCCCGCTTGAATATGTCCCTTGTATAGACCTTGTCCCTCACGTCATCGAGAGCCGCATCGTAACGGTTGGCGATAATGCACTTGCACCTCGACTTGAATACATCCAGATCATTCACGACTTCGCTTCCGAAAAACGTCGTCCCGTCCTCCAGGGCCGGCTCATAGACTATCACGATGGCGCCCTTGGCCTTGATGCGCTTCATCACGCCCTGTATGGAACTTTGCCTGAAATTGTCGGAATTGGACTTCATGGTCAGCCTGTAGACCCCGACCACCACACTGTGCTCCTTCGTTTTGCTCCAGTCGCTGCTTGCGGTATAATATCCGGCCTTTTCCAGTACCCTGTCGGCAATGAAATCCTTTCTCGTCCGGTTGCTCTCCACGATGGCTTCGATAAGGTTTTCAGGCACGTCCTTGTAGTTTGCGAGCAGCTGTTTCGTATCCTTTGGCAGGCAATATCCGCCATATCCGAACGAGGGATTGTTGTAATGGTTGCCGATTCTCGGATCCAGGCATACGCCCTCTATTATCGCCCCTGTATCCAGGCCCTTCAGCTCCGCATACGTATCCAGTTCATTGAAATACGAGACCCTCAGGGCAAGATATGTATTGGCGAACAGCTTGACGGCCTCGGCCTCCTTCAAGTCCATGAAAAGAGTAGGGATGTCCTTTTTCAGGGCTCCCTCGCCCAGCATGCCGGCGAACTTGTGCGCGGCGGCACAGAGGTCCGGACCAGCCGCAGCCCTGACGGCAGCATTTTCCTCGGCACTGCCCGCATCCTGCTCCGGGTATCCCACGATGATGCGCGAAGGATACAGATTGTCATAAAGGGCCTTGCTCTCGCGCAGGAATTCAGGGGAAAAGAGCAAATTGAACTTCTTTCCCCGGAGATCCCCTCCGGCAGCGAATCTTCCGGCATACTTCACATAAAGGCTGCGGCAATATCCCACCGGAATAGTGCTTTTTATCACCATGACCGCATCCGGATTTACGGAAAGCACCAGATCTATGACCTCCTCGACATGGCTCGTGTCGAAGAAGTTTTTTTCCGGATCATAATTCGTCGGTGCCGCTATGACGACCCAGTCCGCATTTCGATAGGCTTCCGCCCCGTCGAGCGTCGCGGTCAGGTCCAGCTGTTCGGACGCAAGATATTTTTCGATATAGTCGTCCTGTATCGGAGATTTTCCTTCGTTGATCATCCGGACCTTTTCCGGAAGCACATCCACGGCCGTCACCTTGTTGTGTTGTGCCAGAAGTACCGCCATCGACATTCCGACATATCCCGTTCCGGCTATTGCTACCCTTTCTTTCATGTTCTTACTTCCTCCTGCGAATATAAAAATCACTGTACCACTCTGCAAAGCGCCTGATTCCCGTCCTCAGCTCCGTACACGGCCGGAAATGGAAATCCCTCTCCATGTCACCCGTATCCGCGTATGTCACCGGCACATCGCCGGGCTGCATCGGCACTAATTCCATGTGAGCATCCAAATCGAAATTTTCCGGAAGCACCCCTGCCCTGACCAGCTCCTCCTTCAGGATATGCACGAAATCGAGCAGATTCACCGGCTTGCCGTTACCTATATTATATATCCTGTACGGCGGCACAGGGAGGCCGTCTTCTCCTGTCGAACGCCCCGGAGCGGAACGCATGACAAGCCTGACCCCTTTCACGATGTCATCTATATAGGTAAAGTCGCGCAGGCAGTTCCCGTAATTGAAAATACGGATCTTCCGTCCTGCCCGGAGCTTGTCGGTAAAGCCGAAATAGGCCATGTCAGGTCTGCCGGCAGGACCGTAGACGGTAAAAAAACGCAATCCCGTGGAAGGGATGTCGTACAGTTTCGAATATGCGTGCGCCATCAGTTCATTGCTTTTCTTCGTCGCTGCATACAGGGACACTGGATTGTCCGTCTTGTCTGCGGTAGAATAAGGTATCCTGGCATTGGAGCCGTACACTGACGAACTTGAAGCATATACCATATGGCGCACTCCCGGCTTCCCTCCGTCATAGGAATGTCGGCACGCTTCGAGAATATTGAAGAAGCCCATAATATTGGATTCCATGTAGGCTTCCGGATTCGTTATGCTGTAACGCACCCCGGCCTGGGCCGCAAGGTTCACTACGATTTCAGGCTCAAACTCCCCGAATACGCTGTCGATGAATGCCTTGTCGGCAATATTGCCCTTCATGAAACGCCATCTCCCGGAAGCAGAGGCCGCCCCTTCCATCAGGCCGAGCCTGAACTCCTTTATGGAAACGTCATAATAGTCATTCATGCTGTCGATACCGACAATATCGGCGTCGCTTTCATTCTCAAGCAATGACAATATCAGATTCGCCCCGATAAAACCGGCGGCTCCAGTCACAAGAATTCTCATCTGCATGCTTTTTTATATGTTCCGGAATACGACAGCCTGACGGTCAGGCCGAAATTGTCGGAATACAGTTCGCCGACATCGCCGTACACTCCCACGGACACCGACACGGGAAATTTTGCGGAAATTTGCGGAAAATCGGTTTCCAATGCCAATGAAAGCTGCTCCGGGACCGTATCGAAAAACGACAGACGCTGCGGAGGGTATATTCCGAAATTTTTAGAATACGTGGCCTTGAAGCGATACGGGACTTTTCTCGCAAATTTGCCCGCTATGCCGACATGATGGGCTGTCACCCTGTTGTTCGCCACACCGAGGACCGTCCCGTCCTCCCCTGCCGGCATCGGAGTGAACAGGGGAAGCCCTATCGTCCTGCCGTAATATGTCCATCCGGAGCGGTATTCTCCGTTGTTGAAATAGTTGTCCCGTCCTCCTATCGTGTATTTCGTCTTCTCGGGATTGCGCTCCAGCTCATCCGGCTTGGCCGGCCTGTCATGCCTTGTCCCGGACTGCCACTTCGTATAAACGAATTCGTACAGTATGTCCGTCACCCAGCGGTTCCTGTCCCTGAACGAAAAGAATACGGTGTTCACCCCGTCGGGAAAATTCTGGAATCCCATACCGGAGCCGTCGTCGAACGGAATGTCATGTGCGACAGTCAGTGTAAAGCTGTCCGCGAGCCAGTCCACCTGTATCAGTTCCCTGCCGCGGTGATCTCCGAGTACGTTAATCCTGTCGCTCTGTGTCGCTCCGCTGCCTCCGCTCATGCCGCATACCACCCTGAGATAATCGGTAAAGGAATGAGGCTGTCTGCCGTAAACCGGAGAAGTTCCTCCCCACATGGACCACTGTTCGAGACCGAGCCGCAGATAGACCTTCCCGTGCAGACGTATCTTCGCATAAACGGACTTGTTGTGCAGCATGGCGCCGTCCACATATCTGTCATCGAGAGTCTTGTAATCGGCATAATTGGCCTTCAGGGCCAAAATCCCCTTTGTACCTGGAATTTCCACCCAGTCCACCTGCAGATTGTATCCGGGAACATTGCGTGAATTGCCCGACCATACGAGGTTTCCGCCGGTCAGAGACAGTCCGCCGTAGTCAAAGGGCCTGTCCGCCATGCCTATGTCCAGTCTGAGCATCTTCCATCCTATTCCGGCATAAAGCTCCCCGATATTCCCGCTCCACTGCGATGCGGCCTTTCCGACAGGGGAATTTTCATAACCTTTCATAAGCGGGGCAGCATACACGTCGGTCAGGCCGCGGGGTGTCAATGTCCCGGAAAGCCTTGCTCCGGCCGCCAGGAAGATTCCGGACCTGAATTCTCGCGAAAAATCCGTATCAGCCACAATGAAACTGCCGTGAGTATCCGGGAACATGCCGTTCTTTCCCGTCACCGCCCAGAACGGCAGCGACTTTTCCGTTGCGCCGGTGCCGTATACCGACACATTCCAGTCCAGTTCCGCAGACTGTCCGCTTGCCGCCACCGGAACTGCCGCCATCATTGCGGATAAAATCAGGATTTTAATATTTCCGTTCACTGTCATCGTATTACATTCCCGGCTTAGAAACTGTTTTACAAATCATGGTCATGCATGTCTCGGCCTTATCTTGCGGAAAACCTTGCTCACGGTCTTGCGGACAGTGCCCGTAAGAATAATGACAGTCACAGCAGCAAGCACCAGAAAGATGCCGGATGCTTCACGGAAAGTAAAATCCTCCCCGAAAACGAGGACCCCTATGCATACGGCAGTCAAAGGTTCCAGCGCTCCCAGTACGGAGGTCATGGTACCGCCGATATTCTGGACAGCCAGGACAAGCGTGATATTCGACACCACGGTCGGAAGCACGGCAAGAAGGACGAGATCGGCTACCGCAACGGGATCAGGAGGCAGCTGCAATGTTCCAGCCGCGAAATCCTTTATCGCGAAAATGACCGTCGTGAACACAAATACATAGAAAGCCAGTTTCCTGCTGTTCATGTTGCGCACCTTAGACTTGTTCACCCCCACTATGTAGCTTCCGTATGCCACTGCGGAAAGCAGCACTATCACAATGCCTTTCAAATCCGGACTTACGCCGGAAGAAGGGAGGGAGAGCAAGGCTACACCGCAAACCGCCAGGGCTATGGCAATCCAGGTAAGCCAGGAAGTTTTTTCCCTGAAAAGAAGGAACATGAGCAGGGAAACGAATACAGGGTATGTAAAATGGAGCGTAGTGGCCACCCCCGCCCCCATATATCCGTATCCGCACAGCAGGAACAGCGATGAAAACGTATAGAATACGGAAAGGAGGATGAAGACCGGCAGGTCCCCGGCTTCTATCCTGAACGATTCCTTTTTGACAAGCATCACCGCCCCGAGGGCTATCGACGCGAACAGGAACCTGTAGAACAGGATTGAATCATACTCCATACCCTTCCCGATAAGGGGAAGGGTAAAAAGCGGGATAAGGCCGAAAGTGACCGATGTGGCCATCCCGAAAAATATGCCTTTGAATCTGTTCACGTCATTTATTGTTCCGCGCTGCAAAGATATGAAAAATATTCGTCCCGGTCCCGTGTTCAGTAAATATACTCCACATCCGACTTTTTGAATCTCAGGATTCTGGTATCTTTAGGGCCGGCTCCGTTCTTGTACGCGAACAGGTTGCCCATGTTGCCTCCGAAATACCAGCCTTCCCCCGACGGGGAATGGACACTGAAAAGGATATTGTTGCAGTGTCCGGAATGCACAATGCCTTCATCGTTCCACTGGGCTCCGGGACCATACCATACGAGAGGCTCCTGTTCCGGAAAATCCGGGGAAGACAGGCCCACGTAAAGCAGGTCGGACAAGGTCAGGTTTCCTACCTGGATTCCGCTCTTGCGCGCAGATACCCTGTTTATCACGGAATGCCCGTTCCACGGTACAAGAAGTTCGTAAGAGCCGTTCCATGCCATCCATATCGTTCCGGAGCCGTCGAATATCCTGTTGAACTCCTCCATGGACGGAAGTTCGTACCCGTCAGGTGAAAGGGCGTCGGCCGGCAGCCTGTTTATGTTTACATTCGCAGGTCCGTATCCCTCCATCACCGGAATACCGTCCTTTTCCACGACTTTCATTCCCTTTCCGCTGTCCCCTATGTACGCCCATTGCCACAATTCCCTGTATTCTTCCGGAGAAGCCGAAGCCAGATAGTCGAGCAGCGTCTGCCCGGAAGCTGCGGCAGGGTCCTCGGAAGACAGTATCTGGTCATTGAAATCCATGGAATTTCCCATGGAATTGTACTTGCACCACCAGACACCGTGCAGGAATGTCACCGGAAGGCCGTAATTCCTTCTCGAGACCGTGTATTCTTCCCTGAAAGCCGGTTCGTTCACGTCGCTTACGACTAATACCGCATCCTGTTTCCGGCCGTCGGCCGTAGGGTCATTCGGCCTCCATCCTGCAAGCACCCTCCATTCCCGCGGGCTTCTTTCCGCCAGTTTGATCCATCTGTCCTCGCCGGCCTCGAATTCCACGGATATTTCCTTGCCTTCCGGCAGCCTGAACACTCCGAGTTCATTATCCACATACTTCCCGAAATCGAAAGAATATGCAGGGTTGTCAAAATCCATCGCACCGGAGACTTCGACCGGATTTGCCTGCATCTCCACCGTTATGACATCCTCCGGGTAGACATTGTCCATATTTTTCCTGCGGAATTGCAGTACAGTCCTGTCCGCAGCCGCCCCGGGAGCATACAGCCCTTTCTTTATACGGTAATATGCCAGTCCGTCATAATCGGCAGGAGAGTCCCCTCCCGAGACGTTTTCGACGGCAATGCTGAACAGATGCGCCTCGGAACTTCCCGTCAGCTCCAGTTCGTCATCGCTCGCCACTGCCACGACAAGGTCCACTTCCCTGTACGGCAGCCGGAGTACCGTCCCGTCAGCCGAAACTTCCACACCTGTCTCTAAAATCGAATGCACCGGGCTCACCCTTATGCGTCCTCCGGCTCCGGGAGACAATCCCACATCTTCTCCGGAGCCCCATTCGCCGCCTTCCGCTTCTATTTTCGAGGATTCTTCGGCCGTGATTTCCGGCACGGGATCTTTCCTGCATGCAGACGCAAGCAGCAGCAAGGCAAAAAACGATGCCGGCAGCCATGTCCGGAAGAAGCCGTGGCGCGGGAAACGCCCGGCCGGTCTTGACGATATCATTATCTTTTTCATACTATTTTCTTTTTACATTAACGTCAGTTCGACGAATTTATGTTGTTCAGGACCAGGGAATTCGTCGAACAGTCGTTAAGGATTTCTTCGAAATCCAAATTTCTCAAACCCCAGTCGCTGTGGCGCCCCTGCTCACTTTCGAATGTCCACTGGACATTCTCATAAAACGTTCGCGACTTTTCAAGGGGCGCCACCCCCTACTCTGCTCGCTTTCGAATGTCCACCGGACATTCTCATGAAACGCTCCCG
>CALUQC010000045.1 GCA_944322805.1 uncultured Bacteroidales bacterium
TTTGCCGCCAGCTTCCTTCAGATTCCAACTCTCGATGGACACCCTTGCTCTTGGCTATACACTTCCCGCTATCGGGCGTGTTACGGACTTGCACCGCTTAGAGATTGTTCATGCTGGGCGAACACAAAGAGAGGATGAGTCAAAATCTGACGCATCCTCTCATTTGTTTAATCGTTGCCGAACGGCGAGAGCGGCTTGGAAACCGTATTGACAAACCAGTTTCCCCAAAAGGTAATTTCTTCGTTACCTTCGATGTTAAGCCTATCTGCGACGCCGCATCATTCCCGGCATTGCAGGCATCCCTCCGCCGAGCCCCATTGCGGATTTCATCATTTTCCGGGTCCCCTCGAACTGTTTCAGCAGCCTGTTCACTTCTGCCACAGTTGTGCCGCTTCCGTCAGCGATTCTCTTTCTTCTGCTTCCGTTTATTATTTCCGGCTTTTCCCTTTCGGCAGGCGTCATCGAAAGGATTATCGCTTCTATTCCCTTGAATGAATCATTGCTCATTTCCACATCCTTCAAAGCCTTGCCTACACCGGGAATCATCGAAGCTATATCCTTTATGTTGCCCATTTTCTTTATCTGCTGGATCTGGTTGTAGAAATCCATCAGGGTGAACTGGTTCTTCGCAAGTTTTTTCTTGAGTTTCCTGGCCTCCTCCTCGTCGAACTGCTCCTGTGCCTTTTCCACGAGCGTGACCACATCTCCCATGCCCAGAATCCTGTCCGCTATCCTTTTCGGGTGGAAGACATCCAGTGCCTCCATCTTTTCCCCGGAAGAAATGAACTTTATCGGCTTGCCTACAACGGCCTTTATGGAAAGGGCTGCACCGCCGCGGGTGTCGCCATCCATTTTCGTGAGCACGACGCCATCGAAATCTATCCTGTCATTGAAGGCACGGGCAGTCTCCACGGCATCCTGTCCCGTCATGGCATCCACGACAAAGAGCGTTTCCGTTGGCGACAAGGCTTTTTTGAGCGCAGCTATCTCGTCCATCATCTCCTCGTCTACGGCCAAACGTCCGGCCGTATCGACTATCACGAGCGAATATCCGTCCTGCCGGGCCTTGGACACCGCACGTTTTGCGATAGCCACTGGATCCTTCACGCCATCCTCCGAATAAACCGGCACCTCTATCTGCTCTCCGAGGACTTTCAGCTGTTCGATTGCAGCAGGCCTGTAAACGTCGCAGGCTGCCAGCATCACCTTCATCCCTCTTTTGCTCTTGCAGTTCAGCGCAAGTTTTCCTGAAAACGTAGTCTTTCCGGAGCCTTGCAGACCGGCTACAAGTACGATTCCCGGATGTCCCTTTACATTTATGTCCGAAGAATCGCTGCCCATCAGAGCCGCCAGCTCGTCATGCACTATCTTGACCATCATCTGCTCCGGCTTGACTGCCGTCAGGACATTCTGTCCCAACGCCTTCTGCTTGACATCGTCGCAGAACTGCTTGGCTATCTTATAGCTGACATCCGCATCGAGCAAGGCCCTCCGGATGTCCTTCAGGGTTTCCGCTACGTTTATTTCAGTGATTTTCCCTTCTCCTTTCAGTATCTTGAAGGAACGTTCAAGTCTGTCTACCAAATTGTCGAACATCGTATTATGGTTTTAGATATTATCCGTATAATATGCCTTGGCGAAGTCCCGCAGATTGTACCTGCTTGCCATCGCCTGCCCGTAGGCCCCTGCCGAGCGGATAGCCATCAGGTCACCCCTGAAACTTTCCGGCAGTTCCCTGCCCTCTCCCCAGGTATCGCTCGATTCGCACACCGGACCGACTACATCGTATTTTTTCATGTTTCCGTCCGAGCCGTCCCGGAGTGCGGCCGACAGGTTGTCTATCCTGTGATATGCCCCGTAAAGCGCCGGCCTGATAAGGTCATTCATCCCGGCATCCACTATCAGGAAAGTTTTTTCCCGTCCCGGTTTCACATACAGTACCCTGGTGCACAAGGTCCCGCACTGGGCCACGAGGGACCGCCCCGGCTCCACGTGAACTTTCACTCCCGGACGCACATGAAGGTGCGAGGATATGGTCTTGAACCATGTTCCGAAGTCCGCCACGGGATGTTTGTCCGGCTCGAGGTAATCGATGCCGAGTCCGCCGCCGAGATCTATATTTTCTATTTCAATACCTTGATTTTCAAAATATGAAACAATTTCGTTTACTCTTTCGCATTCTAAGGAAAACACTTGTTCCACATCTGTTATCTGCGAGCCGACATGAATATGCAAGCCATTAAAATCCAAAGATTTGGACTCGCGTATCAGTTTTATCAGGGCATCGAAGTCGTATCTGGAAATCCCGAACTTGTTTTCGTCAAGTCCGGTCGTAATGTATTTGTGCGTGTGGGCGTCGATATCCGGATTGACCCTCGCCGACACCCTGGCCCTAAGTCCGAGTCCGGATGCGATTTCGTCTATCACCTTCATCTCGGGCAGGGATTCGCAGTTTATGGAAAAAATTCCGCTCCTGACGGCCGTTTCTATCTCCTCATCGGTCTTTCCCACGCCGGCAAACACTATCCTGCCGGCCGGGAAACCGTTCCCGAGGGCGCATTTCACTTCGTTTCCGCTCACGCAGTCCGCGCCGAATCCACGGGCGGCAATGCTTCTGAGAATACGTTCTTCCGGATTCGCCTTGACGGCATAATGCACTTCTATACCATAGCGTGCGGACAGCGCGGAAACTTCATCCAAAGTCCGTGCAAGCAGTTCCATGTCATACAGATAGAACGGTGTCCGCATCTGCTGGAGCCTTGCTATTCGTTTAACATCATTCATTTTCGGTCTATTGTTAAAATTTTAAGGGGAAAACGGTTGCAAAAATAGGGAAAAAATCGCTAATTTCGCAGGCTGAAAATCCAATATTGAAATTAACATGCAAAAATAAAATGAAAATGGAAAAAGGACCTATTTCACAATTCATTACACATCATTATCGCCATTTCAACTCGGCAGCGCTCGTCGATGCCGCCAAAGCATATGACGAACATATCAGCAAGGGCGGGAAAATGATGCTGGCCATGGCCGGCGCCATGAGTACTGCCGAACTCGGACTTTCCCTGGCGGAAATGATCCGTCAGGACAAGATACATATCGTATCCTGCTCCGCGAACAACCTGGAGGAGGATATCATGAATCTTGTCGCCCACAATCACTATTACAGAGTTCCGAACTACCGTGATCTGACTCCGGAGCAGGAAAAGGAACTTCTGAACAACCATATGAACCGCGTGACGGATACCTGCATTCCGGAAGAAGAAGCGTTCCGCAGGCTTGAGGACCATTTGGTGGACATATGGAAAGACATGAAGGCCAAAGGAGAAAGGCTTCTTCCGTACGAAGTCATCTACCGCCTTCTCAGAAGCGGGGTCCTCGAGAAATATTACGAGATAGACCCGAAAGACAGCTGGGTACTGGCAGCCTGCGAGAAGAATATTCCTATCGTGGTACCTGCATGGGAAGACTGCACGACGAGCAACATATACACGGCCCACTGCATCAGAGGCGAATTCGATCCGCTTATGATCAAGAGCGGCATCGAAACCATGATGTTCCTGACGGACTGGTACAAGCACAATTCCGGAGGTGAAGGCGTAGGCTTTTTCCAAATAGGCGGCGGTACTGCCGGAGACTTCCCTATCTGCGTGGTGCCTATGATGGAGCAGGATCTCGGATGGAAAGGCACTCCGCTCTGGGCATATTTCTGCCAGATATCGGACTGCACCACTTCCTACGGCTCATATTCCGGCGCCGTTCCTAACGAAAAGATCACCTGGGGCAAACTTGACGTGGATACTCCGCGCTTCATCATTGAGTCGGATGCGACGATTGTGGCGCCGTTGATGTTCGCTTATATTCTCGGCTGGTAATTCTCGGTTTGTGATAACGGGCAAATTGCTGCGCCGGCGGCGGGTATCGGACGGCGGTCATTTACGGAAGTAAACTCCCTTGGCCTCACCCTTGCGGGACAAGACATAAAAAGATTGAGGGGAAAGGCGTCCTGGAACTGCCTTTTCCCTCTTGCAAATAAGATTTTTAACCGAAATTGCCGGAAATCCGGCACGAAAACAAATACAGATGGAATTTACCGTGAATTTCAACGACATCCGGGTATTCCAGTGGATAGCAATGGTGGTCGCAGCCTCCCTTGCAATCGTGATGCTGTTGATAAAGGTTCCGCACACAGAACACGCGAAAAAGCTCACCCGCGCGAAAAGCATGGTGGCCCTGAGCTACCTTTTCTGCGCGTTTATTTTCGGCTACACGCTTACGCATCAGTCTGTTGCCAGCTACGAGAATTTTTCGGCCATGACCATGCTCATAAACGTGGCCTTTTCCACTACTACCATTGCCTTTTCCCTTATCAACCTGCTGAGTTACAGGTATGTGGACTACAGCCGGCTGCTCGTCAGCATTTTCGCGGTATTCATAGTCAGCATCGGGCTTGTGGAACTTTTCTTCAACGGAGAACGGAATCTGTTCAACATCGCCCTCATTTCGGGCATTGTGTTTTTTTCGGCGCTATGCATATATTATATCATCATTTTCGACAAATGGTACAAGCACAGCATCGTCCTGCTTGAAAAATATTACGACGAAGACGAGGAACACAAGCTGAAATGGATAAAGTTCTGCTTCATCTTGGTCATGCTGACGGAAATGTTCATCATCATCTACCTCCTTTTCTTCAAGAGCTTCATGTTCGTCTACATAGGCTTCTACATACTTTTCCTCCTCTATTTCGCAGGAAACTTCATCTCCTTCATCGGCAGCCACAAACTGCTGCTCGACGCTTTCGGGCACTGGACGATACGGCCCTCAGGCAAGTCTCCTAAAAGGAAAAGGAACCGCAGAAAGCCGGAAGCAGACGTGGAAGCCGAGTCGAGAAGTTCCGATGAAAAAATAAGGAAAGGGCTTTCGCAATGGGTGGAAAAAAAGAAATACAGGGAATACGACAAGGGCAGGGATGAAATAGCCTCGGAAATAGGTACGACAAAGGAACTTCTTAACCAGTATTTCGCCTCGGAAATCGGAAAGGATTTCCGGACATGGAGGACCGAACTCAGAATCGAGGATGCCAAACAGCTGCTGCTTGCCGACAGGAAAACATCGACGAATGTTATCGGGGAAATGGTCGGTTTCAGCGACAGATCCAATTTCCACAGACAGTTTACCAAGCTCGTAGGCTGTTCTCCGAAACACTGGCGGGATACTGACGGTAAAATATAAGGTAACGCAGCGTGCCCCGGCACGCAGTAAAAGGAAGGCCGGAAAAGCGCAGCCCTGTTACGCGAGATGCGGACAGTTGCGCTTTTCCGGCCTCTTTCGTATTCCACGAAATCCGCGGCCCTTGCCGTGCCGTCACTCCGCCTGATGAGCAGGCCTGAGAAGGTCGAGCACCACTTTCACCGGATTGAACGTCTCCAGCGGCACTTCCACGAACAGCGTATTCCAGTCACTCATGGAGCCGTTCCACAGGCCGGGCAGCTCGAGAGCCTTCAGTTCCCTGCCCTGATAGCTCTTGGAACTGATGAAACCTGCTTCGTCATCCACATGTTTCAGGAGATCGAAGCTCTGTCCCTTGTAGTCGTGCAGGCAGCATACGATGTCTACCGGGTTGAAATGCGTGGCGGCGGCAAGCGCTGCGGCAGCCTTTGCATCAGACTTGTTTATCTGGGCCCCTTCCAGTATCTGGAGAGAAGTGGAGCCGTCTTTCTCGGCAATGATGAACGGCCCGCCTCCAGGCTCACCCTGATTCCTGACCATGCCGCATACGCGGATAGGACGATTCAGTTTTTCACGCAGTTTCATCACCCTCGTCTTGCAGTCTCCGGCGTATGGCATCCTTATGCACAGCTCGTTCAGAAGGAAATTCTCTATGTCGTTGCAGAGATTCTGCACCTCGGGACTCATGTACCTGTCGTCATACCTCTGGGTCAGGCTCGGTATATACGGCGGAAGGGCCTGGAACATCCCCTCGCCCGTAACGGCATCGAGTTCGCGGAGATAGCCGAAAATCTTGTCCCTGAGCTCTACGGCCTTTCCGAGAAGGACTTTCTTGTATTTTGCCGTCACCGGCAGGAATCTTTCGTTGGCGACATTGTCGATATTCTTGATGGACACCACCTCCTCGGTGATATTGTTCAGATTGTATATAAGTGCGCCGTGTCCTGCAGGACGGAAAAGCAGGCTGCCGTCTTCCGTGCGGAACGGCCTATTTTCCGTATCCACCGCAATGGTATCGGTAGCCTTGTCCTGATAGGTGAAAGTGATATTGTACTTCACGCCGTACCTGGCTTCGTATTCATCCTTCACGGCTGCGAAAGCATCTTCAAACAGCTGTTTGTGCTCCGGCGATATGGTCACCACGATATTGGCGGAGCCGTCGGCATTCCTCATGTAGTTCTGGGCCTCGACCAGATGCTCTGCAAATGCGGTACGGACTTCTCCGTCAGGGTATCTGTGGAATTTCAGGACGCCCTTCGGCTTGGAGCCGTAGTTCAGCCCTTCATCCGTCAGTGTCCTGGAAAGAATGCTTTTGCGAGACTCCGCCGTATTTTCGGGAACTCCGAACAGCGCCTTGTCATAGAAGGCGAATTTTTCTATATTGGCCGCAAACTTCGCCGCAGGGGAATCCGCCGCCACATCTTCTCCGGCCTTCAGTTTGTCCAATCCGCTGAAAAGGTCCTTGAACATTCTCGATGCTGCGCCCGAAGCCGGGACGAACTTGCATTTCCCCGCAATTTCAGCCTTTTCGTAATATTCGGCAGCTGCCCTGGCCTCGTCGTCGCTCAGGATGCAGATACCGTTGCCCGGCGTGGCCGGAGCCTCTATCTTCATCCATGGGAAACCTTTCCTGAATGATTCCACCTGCGCCTCGGCAGACGCTACGGACGAGCCCCTCGACTCGATTTGTCTGATGTCTTCCTTGGTAAACATATTTCACGGTTTTAGTTTGGGAGGACGGCCTCCCGGTTATAAATCATATAGTTGTCAGTCGATATATACTTCCCTGCGGTAACGGTATTCGGAGCGCATCTTCTCGAAATTCCCCGGATTCATCCTGAACATGAAATCATCGGTAAATATAGGATAATTATACTGGAAAACCGAGGTTATCTCTCCCTGATTCCTGCCTTTGAGATCCAGGTGTACCGGAGAGTGTTCGGACTTGTCGTATTCCGGATAGAAATCATAAAGCTCCGCAATATGGAAATGCCTTGCCACGGCCTGCACGGAAGATGCCGTACCGTTCAGTTTTCCCTGATAGGAGTAGCCCGCAATGTGCGGCGTGGCGATATCCGTCATGTCCATGAGTGCGGTATTGATATCCGGCTCGTTGTTCCAGGTGTCTATGATGACCGGTCCGAGTTTCGGAATCACTTCCATCAGGGCGGATTCATCCACGATTTCCCCCCTGGCGGCATTGATGAAGAATGCGCCCGGACGCATCATGTCGAAGAAATGTTCATCCGCCATGCCCCGCGTGGTCTCGTCCAGAGGAGTGTGCAAGGTCACGATATTGGAAGACGACAGCAGGTAGTCGAGGGAGCAGAAGCCTTCCGGGCCTTCCCTTTCCGCTCTCGGAGGATCGCATCTCAGGACTTCGAAGCCGAGATATTCCGCCATGTGCTCCACTTTCCTCCCCACGTTTCCCACGCCTATTATCCCCATGACCGGACGGTCGAGCTTTATCGACTTTCTGGAAGCCGTACCGTAAAGTGCGGAAAATACGTACTGCATGACGCCTCCGGCATTGCAGCCTTCGGCATTGTGCACTTCGATTCCCCTTTCACGGCAGAAACCGAGGTCGATGTGGTCTGTCCCTATGGTGGCTGTGGCAATCATCGAGACGCGGGAGTCCCCGAGCAGGGCTTCGCCGCATTTCGTCCTGGTCCTGATAATCAGGGCATCGGCATCCCGCACGTCATCCCTGCCTATCGTGAGGCCGTCCTTGTACACCATTTCCGCATACGGTTCGAAAACGCCCTGCAGAAACGGGATATTGCTGTCGGCCACTATTTTTATACTTTTGCTCATGTTTCGATATCTATTGCAGGACTATCCGGTTCAGAAGCCCGGTCCTCGGATCGTCCGGAACGAAAAGCCTGTTTTCCACAAGGCGGGCGTTTATCTGCCTTACTATTTCGTCTCGCCGGGGATACAGCCGGCTGCGGAGCACCGAAGACGCAAGAGAGCAGTACAGGGTGCCGTTCTTCACATATTTGGAAACAGTCTGGCGCCCTGCTCCGGACACGGCGTCCCAGGCCTCGTAAATCAGCTGTTCGTTCAGCCCCGAAGCTATCTTCATGTCCCGGATATACTCCATCATGACATCTTCCAGTGTCCTGGCGGTTTTTCTTGAAAGCCTGTTCATAAGATCACAGTTTGGTAAACACTCCGCCGGAAGTCTCGTAATATGCCCTGTCGGCGGTAAGCGAGTCCACCATGGCGGACATCCGGACCTTGTTGCTGTCAGTTATGAAAATCTGTCCGAATTCGTTGCCTGCCACCATCGAGAGCAGGCAGGATATCCGGGTCATGTCGAGTTTGTCGAACACATCATCAAGAAGCAGCATGGGCGGGAAACCGTAGCTTTCCTTCATGATTTCATACTGTGCGAATTTCAAGGACACGAGGAACGATTTCTGTTGCCCCTGGGAGCCGCAGCGCCTTATCGGATGGCCGTTCATGGTAAAGATGAAGTCATCCCGGTGGATTCCGGATGTGGTGTATTTCAGTGTGGCATCCCTTCCCGAATTACGTTTCAGTACGGAAGACAGCCGCTCCTCATTCAGGTCCGAGCGGTATTCTATGCCTGCCGTCTCCTTTCCGGAGGACAATACATTGTAATATTCGGCGACTGCCGGACCTATATCCTCCGCGAATTTCTTACGCGCCCTGAATATCGGACCCGCGGCCTCCTCCATTTTCATGTCGATGATTTCCATCAGTCCGGAATCGGGGGCGGAAGACTTCAGCATTGCATTCCTCTGGGAAAGCAGCCTGTTGTACTGCTGCATGGAATAAAGATACTCCCGGTCCATCTGGGAGAGGACGGAATTGGCGAAACGCCTTCTCTCCTCGCCGGACTCGCTCACAAGCGCGGTATCGGAAGGAGATACCAGCACCACCGGCAGGGCGCCTATGTGCTCCGAAATCCTGGAATACTGTTTCCCGTCGCGTCTGAACTTCTTTTCGCCGGAAGACCTGACATTTGCCGAAAAGCTGCTTTCGAGCCCGTTCTGCATCCGGTATGTCCCCCCTATCGAGAATTCCTCCGTACCGTATCTGAAATTGTACCTGTCCGACGTCGAGAACGCACTCTTGGTCATGGAAAGGTAATAAATGGCGTCGAGAAGGTTGGTCTTACCCTCTCCGTTGTTTCCGGATATGCAGTTCACGTTCGGTGAAAAGAGCAGCTCCTGGAATTCAATGTTCCTGAAATCCGATATGACTATTTTCTCGAGTAAAGGCATAGCATGCAGGCCGGAGGAATCGTTTTTACATCTTTGCAAAGATATTAAATTAAAGGCAAATAATTGCGGATTTATACATTTTTTTATAAATTTGCGCCCTGTTTGCCGGGAGGAGCGGGCGCTCCCCGCAGGCTGATAAAATGCTAATTCAAAATAAACCAAATATGTCAAAGGAAACAAACACTGAGAAGAATACTGCGGTCGCAGAGGCAGTCTCGAAAACGGAAATTTTCTTTTCTTCGAACAAAAAGGCCATCCTGATCACGATATCCGTGATTATAATTGCCTGTGCAGGAATTTTCCTGTATCACAGGTTCGGTTATGTCCCTGCACGGCAGGAAGCTCTCGGACAGATGTTCCCGGCCGAGGCGAACTTCCGCAACGGAGAGTACGAAATCGCACTCAACGGCGACGGAAACGTTTTGGGATTCACCCAGATCATTGACCAGTACGGCAGCAAGGCAGGCAAGGCAGTATATCTTTATGCAGGCATCTGCGAGCTGAATCTCGGCAACTGGAACGAGGCCATAGACTACCTGAAATCCTACAACGGCAGGGACAAGATCCTGAAGGCAAGGGCTATCGCCTGCATCGGAGACGCACATGCGGGACTTGCCGAGTACGCTGAAGCCGTGAAGTATTTCGAGAAGGCCGCATCCGTAGCATACAACGCATTCGCCGCCACATATCTGCTCAAGGCCGGCGTTACATATGAAGCTCTCGGAGACTACGCCGCCGCGCTCAAGGCCTACAACGTCATCAAGAACGACTACCCTATGTCGATGGAAGCGATGGATATCGACAAATATATCTCAAGGGCTGAAATCAATTCACAGAAATAGAGAATCTTATGGGAAGAGCATTTGAATTCAGGAAAGAAAGAAAATTCAAACGTTGGGGACACATGGCCCGTGTCTTCACCAAAATCGGAAAAGAAATAACCATAGCCGTAAAACAGGGCGGACCGGACGTGACCGGCAACCCGAGGCTGAGGGCCCTGCTCCAGACTGCCCGCAGCGAGAACATGCCGAAAGACAATATCGAAAGAGCCATAAAGAGAGCAAGCGACAAGGACCAGAGCGACTACAAGGAGGTGAATTTCGAGGGATACGGCCCTCACGGAATAGCATTCCTCATCGAGGCGGCGACGGACAACAACAACCGCACGGTAGCCAACATCCGCTCCTATTTCACCAAAAGCGGCGGCTCTCTCGGGACTTCCGGCAGCACAGAATACATGTTCGACCACAAGTGCCTGTTCAGAATCAAGAGCGGGAAGCCTGTGGATATTGAAGAACTCGAGCTGGAACTGATAGACTACGGTGCGGAAGAAGTGTTCGAGGAGGTGGATGAAGACGACAACAAATCCATCGTCATCTACGGCGAATACACCGCATTCAACAACATCCAGAAATATATCGAGGACAACGGCTACGAGCTGGTATCGGGAGAATTCGTCAGAATCCCCAACGTCGAGCTGAAAGAACTCCCCGAAGACCAGAGGGCGGAGCTGAACAAGCTCATTGAAAGGCTCGAGGAGGATGACGACGTCCAGAACGTGTACCATACAATGAAAATCGAAGACGAAGAATAATAATACCTACAGAACATGAGCATCCAACAGGAAAAAATCAAAGAGCTCGTCGAGCGCAGGGCAAAGGCCCGCATGGGCGGCGGACAGAAAAGAATCGATGCCCAGCATGCAAAAGGCAAGTTCACTGCCCGCGAGAGAATAGCAATGCTTCTCGATGAAGGAAGTTTCGAAGAATTCGACATGTTCGTACAGCACCGTTGCACGAATTTCGGTATGGAAAAGACCAAATTCGACGGTGACGGAGTGGTAACGGGACAGGGTACTGTCGACGGGCGTCTCGTGTACGTGTTCGCCCAGGATTTCACCGTATCGGGAGGATCGCTTTCGGAAACGATGGCGCAGAAAATATGCAAGGTGATGGATATGGCCATGAAAAACGGCGCACCGTGCATCGGTCTGAACGATTCCGGCGGAGCACGTATCCAGGAAGGTATCTGCGCACTTGCAGGTTTCGGTGAGATTTTCCAGAGAAACATCATGTCATCCGGCGTGATTCCGCAGATTTCCGGAATTTTCGGGCCTTGTGCCGGAGGGGCGGTTTACTCCCCTGCCCTGACAGACTTCAATATCATGGTCAAGGACACCTCCTACATGTTCCTGACCGGTCCGGCCGTCGTAAAGAGCGTGACCGGAGAAGTAGTGACGCAGGAAGAGCTCGGAGGAGCCAGCGTGCATGCCTCCAAGAGCGGCGTGGCGCATTTTGCGGCTGAAAACGAGGAAGACGGTATCAGAATCATCAAGGAAATCCTCAGCTACATACCTCAGAACAACATGGAGGAGCCGCCTGTCGTGCCTACTTCGGATCCCGTGAACAGGGTGGACGACCTGCTGAACGACATCATTCCGGACAACCCGAACAAGGCATACGACATGTATCAGGTCATCAACAGCATCGTGGATGACGGGAAATTCTTCGAAATCCACAAGAACTGGGCGAAGAACATCATCATCGGATTCGCCAGGATGAACGGCAAGTCCGTGGGCGTGGTGGCCAACCAGCCGAAAATACTTGCCGGCGTGCTTGATATAAACGCTTCACGCAAGGCAGCCAGATTCGTGCGTTTCTGCGACGCCTTCAATATCCCGCTCGTGACATTGGTGGACGTACCGGGATTCCTCTGCGGCACCCAGCAGGAGTACGGCGGAATCATAGTCAACGGAGCCAAGCTGCTCTACGCATACGGCGAGGCTACGGTGCCTAAGGTAACCGTTACACTGAGGAAATCATACGGAGGATCCCACATAGTTATGAGCTGCAAGCAGCTGCGCGGTGACATCAACTACGCGTGGCCTTCCGCCAACATAGCGGTAATGGGAGCCGACGGTGCGGTCGAAATCCTTTACTCCAAGGAAATCAAGGCCATGGAGGATCCTGCCGAAAAGGCAAGGGTAGCCGAGGAGAAGAAAAAGGAGTACAACGACCTGTTCTGCAATCCTTACCAGGCTGCAAGCTACGGATATATCGACGACGTGATAGAGCCGAGGAACACCCGTTTCCGCGTCATAAGGGCACTTGAGCAGCTTGCGAACAAGAAAGTGACCAATCCGGCCAAGAAACACGATAATCTCCCGCTTTAGTTATGGACAGACTCATGACACCTGAAAAGGCCGGCCTGTTTGCCCGCGCATTGGAGCAGACCATCGCCGGAGAGACCTATGCAGCGATAGCCATGGCGCTCTACATGAACGCACAGGGCATCATGCACGACCAGGAAAGTTTCGTCCTGACCATAAAGCCGACTTTCAGCGCCTGGGCGGACAGACATTCCACTCTCAGGCAGCTTCCGGAAAAGAAAAGATAAAAAGTCGAACCGACATATAAAACAAAAGAGATGAGCCAATACAAATTCAAGATAAACGGCAACGAATACAATGTCGACATCAATTCCATAAACGGCGACAGCGCGACTGTCACCGTAAACGGGATTCAATATTCGGTGGAATCGGGAGTTGCAGCCTGCTCCGTTCCGGCTGCTGCGCCGGTGGTTTCCGCCCAGCCATCGCCGGCTCCGGCACCTGCAGCCGCTCCTGCGGCAGCACCGGTGCAGCAGACGGCCAGTGTGGAAGCGCCAAAGGCCGCCCCGGCCCCAGCTCCGGCTCAGTCGGGCAGCGGGAAACCCGTACCGGCACCGCTTCCGGGCGTAATCATCGAAATCTCCGTAAAAGTCGGGGATACGGTCAAGCAGGGACAGCAGGTAGCAGTGCTCGAAGCCATGAAGATGGAAAACGTCATCGAAGCCACTCATGACGGTACGGTCACTGCCATCAACGTGAACAAGGGCGATTCCGTTCTGGAAGGCGCACCTGTCGTCACTATCGCATAATCCGGCATCTGCGGCGTTACGCAGACATGCCAGTAATATTTATCGGGGAATTTGCCGGAACAGACATGCAGATTCCCCGTTTTTTCGTATCTTGGCTGATTTACACCGGAGAAACGGCACAACACTGACAAAATGAAAAACAAATTCCTGACAGACGAGACTGAAATCCTCATACTCGACGGGGCCATGGGCACCATGCTCCAGCGGTACTCCCCCGTTTCAGACGGCAACAACGACAGGCTGAACATCGAAGCTCCCGATGTCATCGCAAGGATACACAGGGAATACATGGATGCCGGAGCGGACATAATCGAGACGAACACGTTCAGTTCCAACAGTATATCCCAGCAGGAATACGGTCTTTCCGACAAGGCCGCCGACATGGCGTTTGCCGGTGCCGCCATAGCCAGGAAAGCGGCGGACGAATACGCCGCCTCGCATCCGGGCAGGAAAATATATGTCGCAGGAAGCGTGGGACCGACATCCAAATCCCTGTCGCTGTCCCAGGACGTGAACGATCCGGCATACAGGCAGTTCGGCTTCGACGACATCGCATCGGCGTACAAGACGCAGATCGACGCCCTGGCACGGGGCGGGGCCGACATCATCCTCATAGAGACATGCTTCGACGCCCTGAACGTCAAGGCGGCGCTGTATGCCGTCATGGAACTGTTCCCGAAGAAGGATTTCCCGGTCATGGTATCGGTATCGGTGGCGGACAAGAGCGGCAGGACACTCACGGGACAGACACTTGAAGCCTTCTACACGGCGGTGCGGCACTATCCGCTGGTCTCATTCGGACTTAACTGCTCTCTCGGGGCCGAAGGGCTGCTTCCCCTGCTCCGCGAAGTGTCTTCCTTTGCGGAATGCGCGGTAAGCTGCTATCCGAATGCAGGCCTGCCGAACGAGCTCGGTGGCTACGACGAGACGCCGGAGAAAATGGCCGCGGACATGAAACTGATGGCGGAAGAAGGTCTGCTGGACATCGCCGGAGGCTGCTGCGGCACCACGCCGGACCATATACGGGCCATAGCTGGAGCCCTGAAGGGCATCGCCCCGAGGAAGATACCCCGCCGGTCGGCCGTGAGGCCCCTGAAAGTAAGCGGACTGGAGACCGTGACCATAGACATGGCTGAAAGCAGGTTTACCAACATCGGCGAAAGGACAAACGTGGCCGGGTCGAGAAAATTCGCACGGCTCGTCTCCGAAAGGAAATACGACGAGGCATTGGGCGTAGCGGCTGCGCAGATCGCGGACGGAGCATCCATAATAGACATAAACATGGATGACGCCATGCTCGACAGCACGCACGAAATGACCGTATTCACCCGGTACGTTTCGAATGATCCGAATGTCGCCAAAGCTGCCCTGATGATAGATTCCTCCCATGAGGAGACCCTCGTGGCCGGTCTGAAGAACGCGCAGGGAAAATCCATCGTAAACTCGATAAGCCTCAAGGACGGGGAAGCCGAATTCATCCGCAAGGCTGTGAAAATACATTCCCTGGGAGCAGCCATGGTAGTGATGGCTTTCGACGAGGAAGGCCAGGCAACGGACTTTGCGAGGAAAACGGGCATATGCAGCCGCGCCTACAGGCTGCTCACACGGGATGCCGGGATTCCCCCGGAAGACATCATATTCGATGTCAACGTACTTTCCATTGCGACAGGCATGGCGGAGCACGCCAAATATGCCGTCGACTTCATCGAGGCCGTAAAGTGGATCAAGCGGAATCTTCCCGGAGCCCGTACCTCGGGAGGAATATCCAACCTGTCGTTCGCATTCAGAGGGAACAACAGGGTCAGGGAAGCCATGCACTCCGCCTTTCTCTATCATGCGATAAAGGCTGGGCTGGATATGGCCATCGTGAATCCGTCCATGCTCGAAGTCTATGACGACATAGAGCCGGACCTCCTGGAAAGGATAGAAGACGTGATTTTCGACAGGAGGCCGGATGCCACGGACAGACTGATAGAAAAGGCTTCGGAAATAGCAAGGGAAGCGGGAGACAAAAATACGGGCGGTCAGCCGGAAAAGGCTGCCGGGACCACTGAGTCTGCTGAAGAACGCGTGAAAAAGGCCCTGATAAAGGGGGTCGGGGACAATATCGCCGCCGACCTGCTCGCATTGCTGAAGGAAAAAGGCAGCGCAGTGAAAATCATCGAGGAGACCCTGATGTCGGGGATGGAGAAGGTGGGAGAATATTTCGCGGACGGCAAGATGTTCCTGCCGCAGGTGGTGAAGTCCGCAAAAATAATGAAGGAAGCGGTGGACGTGCTCCAGCCTTATATGGAAGATGCGGGGGCAATGGAGGACCGGCAGGGCAAGTCCGGGTCAAGGCCGAAAGTGGTAATCGCCACGGTAAAGGGCGACGTGCACGACATCGGGAAAAACATCGTCTCCATAGTCCTGACCTGCAACGGTTTTGCAGTCACGGACCTTGGAGTGATGGTGGAAAAGGAAAAGATACTGGACACGGCCCGGGCCACGGGTGCCGACATAATTGCGGTAAGCGGCCTTATCACTCCGTCGCTGTATCAGATGGAGGAAATCTGCCGGGAAATGTCCCGCAGGGGCATGCGGACTCCCCTGTTCATCGGAGGGGCGACTACATCGCCGCTTCATACCGCAGTCAAGCTGGCTCCGCTGTACGACCGCGTCTTTTACGGCGCGGATGCATCCGCTACGGCTGTCATGGCAAAGAAATACATGCTCGACGGAGACGGTTTCACAGCCTCCGAACATGAAAAGCAGGAAAAGATACGCAGGGTCTATCAGAGCGGGAAAAAGCCAGTGGAAACGGCTCCCCCACCGGATTTTCCGGCATGTTCCTATCCTGATGCAGCGGATTTCGCCATGGATTCGATGCCGGCCTGCGAGATTCCGGTGGACGGACTTATGGAATTTTTCGACTGGAAGCTCTTTTTCCTCATATGCAGGATAAAGGATACGGAGTCCGGACAGGCGCAGATGCTCAGGAAAGAAGCCCTCGAAAGACTAAAGGAAATGAAAATGAAGGAAGGGCTCAGGGTCATGGCTGCATTCGAGTTTTTCGGGGCATATGCTGAAAACGATACGGTTTTCCTCGAAAAAGGCAGTGAGAAATTCGCCATACCCATGCTGAGGCAGGAAAGCCCTGATGTACTCGGGGACGGAAGCAAGGCCTGTCTGTCGCTTGCGGACTATGTGCCGCCGAAAGCGTCGGGCAAACTCTCTCCGTGCGGACTTTTTGCCGTCAGTGCGGACACCTCTTCCGGACAGGACCTCATCGGCCAGGCCATACTCGACACATTGGCGGAAGCCGCCTCGGCCATGCTGCACAGCCGTTTCAGCGAAGCCGCCGGAAAGGAAAACATGTCCGTCATCATGCCTGCCGCCGGATACTCCGTCTTTCCCGACCATTCGGCAAAGGTTCTGATACTGGAACATCTGAAAGACAGTGCGCAGCTCGGCATAAGGCTCAGCGACAGTTACGGAATGTCGCCGGATGCTTCCATATGCGGGATGGTATTCATTCATCCGCAGGCCAGGTATCATGAGATAAGGCATATCGGCAAGGCCGGTTTCGAGGATTATTGCCGCAGGAGAGGATTGACGGACGAACAGGGCCGCGTATTGCTGGGGCATCTTTTGGATCAGGCCGGGGAACAGTATTGAAATTCTAACGATATTTGAAAATGAAAATCAGGGATATTTTGAAAAGCAGCCGAAAGGCTTTCCCGTCACTGGAAATAGTGCCGCCGATGAAGGGCATTACGAACACGGAGCTCATAGAGTCCGTGAAGCCTTTCATGGAATTTTCTCCCAAATACATAAACGTGACCTGCCACAGGGATGAATATGAATTCCGGGAGGAGGCGAACGGGACATTCTCGAGACATATAGTAAGGAACAAGGTCAGCGAAGTGGCCGTATGCGGCGCGCTCATGTCGGCGTACAAGATAGATGTGGTGCCGCACATGATATGCGGAGGAAGCACTGCGGACCAGATAGACGACAAGCTCAGCGACCTGAAATTCATGGGGATAGAAAACATCATGGCTCTCAGGGGCGACTGCATGGCTGGAGAAAAGAGGTTTGTTCCCACTGCAGGCGGCTACCGGTACGCAAGTGAACTGGTCGGGGCCATCCGTGCGTTCGAGCGCGGCGGCGACATATTCAGCGTCGGAGTAGGCGGCTATCCCGAAAAGCATTTCGAGGCGCCGAACATGGAGGCCGACATAGAGAATCTGAAAAAAAAGGTGGATGCAGGCGCGGACTACATCATCACACAGATGTTTTTCGACAACAAGGTATTCTACGAATATGTGGACAGATGCAGGGCCGCAGGCATCTCTGTGCCTGTCATTCCGGGACTGAAACCGCTGACCACCGCCCGCCAGGTAACCCTGCTTCCGGAATCGTTCTCGATAGACATTCCCGTAGACCTGACTTCGGAAATACGTGCCGCGGGGAACGACAAGGATGCAGTTTACCGCATCGGCACCGACTGGTGCATAGCCCAGTGCAAGGACCTTCTGGCCCACGGCGTCCCGGTAGTGCATTTCTACACCATGGGAAAAGCGGAGAACATAGTACGTATCCTGCGGAGCTGCTTCTGACAGGAACTGTAGTTTTTCCGATAAGGAGAGCAGTGCTTTCCGGCTGAAAAAATCCAGGGAATTTATGCCGGAAAGACAACCAAAAGAATTTTTGAAAAAAATTCAAAACTGTTTTTTAACTTTGTAAGGATGCGGCCCGTCCGTACGGGTACATCGGAGTTACAGACAAACTAAAAACGACTACATATGCAGAACAAATTGCAGGAATTGACCGACAAGCTCTACAATGAAGGTCTGGCCAGGGGGAAACAGGAAGGCGAAGCTATCCTCAGGGATGCCAGGGCGCAGGCCGAAAAAATAATATCCGATGCACGGTCCGAGGCGGCCGGTATCGTGGCGGACGCCGGGAAAAAGGCGGAGGAGCTCAGGACAAAGGTCGAAGGTGACCTGAAAATGGCGGCCGGACAAAGCATTGCAGCCACGAAACAGCGCATAGAGACCCTGCTCGTAAACAAGATGGCGGACGCATCCGTTTCGGAGGCTTTGTCTTCCGCCGATTTCGTAAAGCAGATCATAAAGACCGTTGCTTCGGCATTCAACCCTGCCGGCGGCGGGGCTGCCGACCTGTCCGTCATTTTGCCGGACTCCATGAAAAAGGAGCTGGAGCCGTTTGTCCGCAAGGAACTCGCAACAATACTGAACGGAAAAGTCGAAGCCGGTTTCTCGAAGAAAATATCCGGAGGCTTTACGATCGGGCCCAAGGGAGAAGGCTGGTACGTCAGCTTTACCGACGAGACTTTCCGGGAGCTTGTGCACTCATATCTCAGGCCGGCGACAAAAAAAATCCTTTTCGGGGAATAGTCTTCCTTAACATTCATCCCAGATGAACAATTACTACTATATTGTCGCAGGGCTTCCGGAACTTTCCAAAGATGCGATGCGTACGGACATGGATGCCGGCGCCCTGACGGAAGAAATAAAAAGCCAGTGCTCCCGTGCCGATGCCGCAGTCATATCATTGCTTGAAAAAAGCTGGACGGCGGACAATCTGACTGAAAATTTCTACAGGGAAGTCCTTGCCTGCGGCAATGATTTCCTGAAAAAATGGTTCAAGTTCGACCTCGATGTCAGGAATGCGAAAGTCGCCTATCTGAACGAAGCCCTCGGACGCGAAAAAGACCGGGATATCATAAGGACGGGAGAAGATGAGACCGGGGAAACGTTCGAAGAAGCCTCCAAGGTGGCTTCGGTCCTCGCCACGGACGACATTATTGCCCGCGAACGCGGCATCGACGACCTTTACTGGGAAAAGGCCGATGAACTGACATTGTTCCACTATTTCGATCTCACCGTTATTCTCGGTTTCATCGTAAAGATGAAAATCGTCGACAGATGGCTCAGGCTGGACGAGCAGACAGGGCGGGAAATGTTCCGCAAACTCGTGGACGAGGTCAGGAGCACGTTCCGCGGGGTGGAGCGCGATGTCCCGGAACGAGGCACCCGGGAATGGTCGTCGGTGTCATAATGCAAACTACTGACAATTAAATGAATATTATATGAAAAGTACAGGAAAAGTTACAGGCATAGTCTCCAACCTGGTCACGGTGGAAATAGACGGACCCGTGTCTCAGAACGAACTCTGCTATGTAGCGTCGGGCGGAACGAAACTTATGGCGGAAGTCATAAAGGTGAACGGCAGGTATGCCTCGATCCAGGTGTTCGAGAGCACGAGAGGCATGAAAAACGGCGATGCCGTGGAATTCGAAGGCAAGATGCTCGAAGCCACGCTCGGCCCGGGTCTGCTCTCGAGCAGCTACGACGGACTGCAGAACGACCTCACCACCATGACCGGAGTTTTTCTCAAGAAGGGAGAATACACTGCGCCGCTGGATGAGAAAAAGTTATGGGATTTCACCCCGATAGCCAGGCCGGGCGACAAGGTAACGGCGGCCGACTGGCTCGGAGAAGTCATGGAAGGCTGGCTGCATCACAAGATAATGGTGCCGTTTTCATTCGAGGGGGAATATACCGTCAAGTCGGTCGCCGATGCGGGGCAATACACCATCCTGCAGACCGTTGCGGTCCTGACAAACGAGGACGGGGAGGATGTGGAAGTGAACATGACCCAGAAATGGCCGGTGAAAAAGCCTGTCAGGGCGTACAGGGAAAAGCCGAGGCCCGACAGGATCATGGAGACCGGAGTCCGCGTAATCGACACCCTGAATCCTATCGCGGAAGGAGGTACGGGCTTCATTCCGGGACCTTTCGGGTGCGGAAAGACCGTCCTCCAGCATGCCATAGCCAAGCAGGGCGATGCGGAAGTCATAGTGATGGCTGCCTGCGGGGAGCGTGCCAACGAGGTGGTGGAAATATTTTCCGAATTCCCGGAACTCATAGACCCGCATACGGGCAGGCACCTCATGGAAAGGACCACCATCATCTGCAATACTTCCAACATGCCGGTAGCAGCCCGCGAGGCATCGGTCTATACGGCCATGACCATATGCGAATATTACAGGGCGATGGGAATGAAGGTGCTGCTTCTTGCAGACTCCACTTCGAGATGGGCGCAGGCTCTGCGGGAAATGAGCAACAGGCTTGAAGAACTGCCGGGTACGGACGCTTTCCCGGTGGACCTTTCCGCCATCATCTCCAACTTCTACGCACGTGCGGGAATGGTAGTGCTGAACAACGGGCAGACAGGCTCCGTCACCTTCATAGGTACGGTCTCCCCTGCCGGAGGAAATCTCAAGGAGCCGGTGACAGAGTCCACCAAAAAGGCCGCGAGATGCTTCTATGCCCTGGAGCAGAAACGTGCCGACCAGAAGCGTTATCCGGCAGTAAATCCCATCGATTCGTACTCCAAATATTTGGAATATCCTGAAATTCAGGAATATCTGTCGAAAATAGCCGGGAAAGGCTGGGTGGAAAAGGTAGAAAAGACCAAAAACATCATACGCAAGGGAAAGGAGGCGAACGACCAGATAAATATCCTCGGAGATGACGGAGTCCCGATGAGCTATCATGAGCTGTTCTGGAAATCCGAACTCGTGGACTTCATCATCCTGCAGCAGGATGCCTTCGACCCGATAGACAGCCTGACCCCGATGGAAAGGCAGGAATACATGCTGAATCTCGTATTGGACATCTGCGACAGGGAATTCGGCTTCGACGACTTCGAACAGTGCCGTAATTTCTTCAAGGAAATGATAAACCTGCTGAAACAGATGAACTACTCGGAATTCAAGAGCGGGAATTTCTACAAATATCAGGAACAACTCAATAATCTTCTGAACAATGGCAAATAAGGCTTTTCAAAAAACATATACCCGGATAGAAGCCATCACAAAAGCTACCGTATCGCTGAGAGCCACAGGCGTGTCCAACGACGAGCTGGCTACGGTAGAAGGCAAGCTGGCCCAGGTGGTAAAGACAAAGGGTGATCTTGTCACCCTCCAGATATTTTCCGGTACGGAAGGGATTCCCACCAATGCGGAAGTCTCTTTCCTCGGCGAGCCTCCTGCCCTGAAAGTCAGCGACGAACTGGCCGGAAGATTCTTCAACGCCTACGGACAGCCGATAGACGGCGGCCCGGAAATAGAAGGTGAAAGGCGCGAGACCGGAGGACCGTCCGTGAATCCGTACAAGAGACGCCAGCCGTCACAGCTGATTCCTACAGGCATAGCCGGTATCGACCTGAACAATACTCTGGTATCGGGACAGAAAATCCCGTTCTTCGCCGATCCGGACCAGCCGTACAACCAGGTCATGGCACAGGTCGCCCTGCGTGCGGACGTGGACAAAATCATCCTCGGCGGAATGGGGCTCACCAATGACGACTACCTGTATTTCAGGCACGAATTCGAGAACGCGGGCGCGCTGAACAAAATCATCAGTTTCGTGAATACGACCGAACAGCCCCCGGTGGAGCGGCTTCTGATACCGGACATGGCCCTGACCGCTGCCGAATATTTCGCAGTGGACAAGAACGAGAAAGTCCTCGTGCTCCTGACCGACATGACCCTCTACGCGGATGCCCTGAGCATCGTCAGCAACCGTATGGACCAGATTCCGTCAAAGGACTCGATGCCGGGCTCCCTGTATTCGGACCTTGCTAAGATTTACGAAAAGGCAGTGCAGCTTCCTGACGGAGGTTCCATCACCATCATAGCGGTGACAACTCTCAACGACGGTGACATCACCCATGCCATACCGGACAATACGGGTTATATTACCGAAGGTCAGCTGTATCTTCGTGCGGATCCGGACTCCGGAAAAATCATCATCGACCCGTTCCGCTCCCTGTCGCGTCTGAAACAGCTTGTCATCGGGAAACAGACGAGGGAGGATCACAACCAGGTGATGAACGCCGGCGTGCGTCTTTATGCGGATGCCCAGAATGCCAAGACCAAGATGGAGAACGGCTTCGACCTGAGCGACTACGACATGAGATGTCTCGACTATGCAAAGGAGTATGCTTCAAGGCTTCTCGCCATTGATGTCAATATCGGTATAGATGAAATGCTCGATACCGCATGGGAGCTTTTCGGCAAATACTTCACGAAGGCCGAGACCGGAATCAAGCAGGAACTGATCGACCGCTACTGGCCAAAAAGTCATTAAAATACTTTTTTCCGGTAATGAGGATGTGAGGCGTGAAGTATGACGCCGTAATCGGCCAAAAGAATAAAAAAGACTTATGGCAATAAAATTTCAATACAATAAAACCTCGCTCAGCGAAATGGGCAAGCAGCTCAAGGTCCGGCAGAACGCCCTCCCTACCCTGAAAAACAAGGAATCGGCGCTCCGGCTCGAGGTGAGAAAAGCCAAGGCGGAATCGGGCAGGCTGACAAGCGAACTCGATGCCGCCCTGAAAAGATACGACTATCTCGCAGCCTTGTGGAACGAGTTCGAGCCAGGACTAATCGCCGTTACGGATGTGGATTTGGGCACGGTGAAAGTAGCGGGGGTAAAAACCCCGGAGCTGAAGGAAATCCACTATGAAATCAGGGATTTCAACGCTTTCGCAAAACCGGCATGGTATGCTGACGGGGTGCGGATTCTGAAAGAGCTGTCAAGGCTCGGCATAGAGTCGGAAATCTATATGGAAAAGAGCAGGATTCTCGACTTCCAGAGGAAAAAGACGACCCAGAAAGTGAATCTGTACGAAAAAGTCCAGATCCCGGGATATCAGGAGGCCATCAGAAAAATAAAGCGGTACATGGAGGACGAGGAAACTCTGACCAAGGCATCGTCCAAGATAGTCAAGAGCAGACATGAACAGGAAGAGGAGGCTCTGATATGATAACGAAAATGACCAAATATTCCTTCATTCTCCTGAGTGAAGAAACAGATGCGTTCCTGTCCAGTCTGCAGGAAATGGGCGTGGTGGACATCACGCGGTCGAAAAAACCGGTAGACAGCGCTTCCACGGCCATGTTCGAAAGAATAAGGGAGCTGAATGCCGCAATTTCCGTCCTTAACCGGGTGGACTTCTCGAAAGATGCGGACCGTGACGCCATTGTGCAGGCGAGCGGGCAGGCGGACGTTTCCGGCGATCCGGCCGCACTCGTGAAAGAGATTTGCGCCGGCATGGAAAAACTGGGTGCACGGCGCAATGCGCTCCTTAAGGAGGCCGGGAAAAGGCGTCCGTGGGGAGAATTCGACAAATTCTCACTGGAAAGGATAGAAGCAGGCGGCTGCAAAATCCGCTTCTATTCGGCCGGCAAAAAGAAATTCGACCCTGCATGGGCGGAACTCTGCCCTCTGTATATCGTGGATGACAGCGGGTCGACGGTATATTTCGTCACCGTTTCCAATGATCCCGGCTATTCGTTCCCGATAGAGGAGCTGCCGCCGCTTGAGGAAGACTGGAGGTCCGTGCAAAGAGAAGCCGACAGCCTTAAAAAGGACATCATAAGGGAACAGGGACGGCTTTTGAAGCTGAAGGACAGGATACCGGAAATGCAGCGGGAACTGAAGGAAGCGGCCAATGAACTCGACCTGTACCTCGCCTCGGCTTCAAGGGAATCCGCGGCGGAAAACATGATAACGGTTTTCGAAGGTTTTGCCCCGACCGATATCGAACGGCAACTCTGCGAACGTTTCGACAAGATGGACATGGTCTATGTCAAGGAGGCTGCGACCGAGGAGGACAATCCACCCATCAAGCTGAAAAACAACTGGTTTTCAAGGCAGTTCGAAGTCCTCACGGGAATGTACGGGATGCCCGTGTACAGCGAATTCGACCCTACGCCTGTGCTGTCGGTATTCTTCCTGCTTTTCTTCGCCATGTGCATGGGAGATGCGGGCTACGGGATACTGCTGATCATTGTCGGGCTTCTGATGAAAAGGATGAAGGGCGGCATGTCCAGGCTCGCGCCTCTTGTCACCATTCTCGGCTGCGGGACACTTGTGGTCGGAATAATCCTCGGCACATTCTTCGGAATAAGCCTGGCGGACGCATCATGGGTGCCTTCATGGCTTAAAGGCATAATGATAACGGGAGAAATCGCGGGATACTCCGCGCAAATGGTGCTTGCCATAGGAATCGGAGTGTTCCATATCTGCCTCGCAATGATAATCAAGGCGATAGGATATACGAAACGCTTCGGTTTCG
>CALUQC010000046.1 GCA_944322805.1 uncultured Bacteroidales bacterium
GACATCGGGGCTGAAATCATCCTCGGGAATACGTACCACCTGTATCTGAGACCGGGGCTCGACATACTGAAAGCCGCCGGAGGTCTGCACAAATTCATTTCATGGGACAGGCCGATATTGACCGACAGCGGAGGTTTCCAGGTATTCTCTCTCTCCCCCATCAGAAAACTGACTGCCGACGGATGCACGTTTTCCTCGCACATAGACGGATCGAAACATACTTTCACGCCTGAAAACAATGTGGACACGCAGCGGATCATCGGCGCGGACATCATTATGGCGCTGGACGAATGCACTCCCGGAGACGCGTCCTTCGAATATGCCCGCAAGTCCCTGAAACTCACCGAATCCTGGCTGCAGCGCTGCATCAGGCGTTTCGACGGGACGGAGCCGCTTTACGGATACTCGCAGACATTTTTCCCGATAGTCCAGGGATGCGTATATCCCGAACTGCGCAGGGAAGCGGCCGAATTCGCCGCATCGTTCGACAGGGAAGGATACGCGATAGGAGGGCTGTCCGTCGGGGAACCTACCGAAAAAATGTATGAAATGCTCGAGGTCGTATGTCCGATACTGCCGGACGACAGGCCGAGATACCTCATGGGAGTAGGCACTCCGGCCAATATTCTGGAAGGCATAGCCCGGGGAGTGGACATGTTCGACTGCGTAATGCCCACCCGCAACGGGCGGAACGGCATGCTGTTCACCTGGAACGGGATTATAAACATGAGAAACCGGAAATGGGCCGATGACTTTTCACCACTCGATCCGGATGGCAGTTCATTTGTGGACAGGACTTACAGCAAGGCATACCTGAGGCACCTGTTCGTCGCCGGAGAGATTTTCGCAGGGCAGATAGCGAGCGAACACAACCTTGCCTTCTATCTGGACCTTGTCAGAGAAGCGAGAAAGCACATCAGGGCCGGAGACTTCGCCAAATGGAAAGACGAGACGGCAAGGCGGGTAATGACACGGCTCTGAAAATCCCGGGCCGCGCCGGAGCAAACTGAATGAAGCATTTCCCGAAAGGGACACCATACAGCACACTATCATCAGAAAATGAAAGAATTGGATCTCAAACCGAGGCTGCTCGACCTCTACATCATAAAGAAGTTCATTTCGACCTTCTTCGTTGCCCTGATCCTGATCATCGGCATCGTCATCATCTTCGACATCAGCGAGAAGATCGATGATTTCGTGAGCAAGGAAGCCCCGTTGAAAGCCATCGTATTCGACTATTACTTCAATTTCATTCCGTATTTCATGAACATGTTCAGCGCTCTGTTCGTGTTCATCACCGTCATATTCTTCACGTCGAAGATGGCCGGCAATTCGGAAATCATCGCCATCCTTTCATGCGGGGTAAGTTTCCACAGGATGATGGTGCCATACATATTTTCCGCTACGCTCATCGCCATTTTTTCATTGTGCCTCAACCTTTTCATCATTCCAAACTCCAACAAGGAATTAGTCAAGTTCGAAAACAAATATCTGAAATCGAATACGAGCAACACCAACCGGAACATCCACTACCAGCTTTCTCCGGGAGAATTCGTCTATGTCGAATCATTCAGTTCGTGGAACAACACCGCCTACCGCTTCACGCTGGAAAAGATAGAAAACAACCAGCTCGTATCGAAACTTTCAGCAGAGACGGCCGTATGGGACACTACGTTCAACGGATGGCGGCTCAAGAAATACTTCATCAGGGACTACACGAATTCGCTCGAGGACAAAATCAGGAGCGGAGCCCAGCTCGACACGGTGATTAACCTGACGGTCAATGACTTCTACATGAAGAAAAATACTCTGGAATCGCTAAACTACAAAGAGCTGAACAACCTGATAGCCACACAGAGGATGCGTGGAGACGCCAATATCAAGGATGCGCTTATAGAAAAGCACAACCGCTTCGCAATGCCGTTTTCAGCCTTCATCCTGACCATAATGGGAGTGGCCCTGTCTTCAAAGAAGCGACGAGGAGGCATAGGATGGAACATCGGCATCGGCATAGCCCTGAGTTTTTCTTATATTCTGTTCCAGAGATTCAGCGAAATGTTCGTCTATACGGGAGTAATGCCGCCTGGCCTGGCTATATGGACTCCGAATATCCTGTATGCGGTCATCGCAGGTGTTCTGTACAAGATAGCCCCGAAATAATCCTATTGGCGTATAACCGATGAATTGCCGCTGCAGATGACGGAAGAACAGTCGGCATCACCAGACAGGGTGATACTGCTGGCTCCATCCAAAGTGCCGTTGACATAGCCGTCCGAATACAAGGTCGCTGAGCTGGAATTGTTTAGGAAGCAGTCAAGGGTGGTTATCTTCAAGGCATTGTTCCTGGATTCGTTTATCCTCGAAAACCGGGAGGCATTTTCGAGCGTCATCGAACATTTCTGGATGTCGCCGTCGATTCCGGCATACGAAGCATCACGGGCTGTCACCGTCATATCATCCACATATGCAAGATCTGCATAAAAAGCCGATGCACCGCTCAAATTCAATACGACTTTCCCGGCCTTGATGCTGCCGAAACCCAAAACGGACGCATCCGCCACGTCAAACTGGGCTATGGACTGATAATTCACATGCTCCGTCTGTCTATATACCGCCGTCCCGGACAAGGTGATTCTGTTAACGCCCTGCCTGAACGGCAGACCTATCTCCGTCTCGTATTTTCCTGAAAAACGTGATCCGTCCTTATACTTGACTACCAGATTGTCCCCATCCGTAAAAATCTCGATGTACGGAAGCACGTTCGAATCGGAAGTCAGCTTCACCATGTCATATGCAGACGACACCTCTACTGTCATGGGTCCATCCACAATGATGCCGGTATAACTCTCATCAATATTCATGTACTTGGTGGAAGACACTCCAGCAACATCAAGTTTCGAGCATCCCGCCGACAAGATTGAAGACATGACCGCAATAAAAAACAAGTTTTTCATCTTTTTGCCGTTTTTCAGGCTTAAAGATGAAAAACCGTAAAACAATGTTGCAAGCTGACGTCCGGCGTTCGTCGATTTTATACCATACCGGCAGCGGCAAACAACGGCGTCCGCCGGCAATGGCCCGGAATCCTGATCCGGTGCGTCAAACTAAATGCCGAGCTTCTCGAGCAGGGCTGCCGGCTGAGGGTCGTGTCCCCTGAAATTCCGGTAAAGTACCGCAACATCTTCGGAATTGCCTTTCGACAGGATGTTGTCCCTGAACGAAGCCGCCACTTCCCTGTTGAAAATTCCCTTTTCCTTGAACAGGGAGAAGGCATCGGCCTCCAGGACCTCCGACCATTTATACGAATAGTAACCCGCTGCATACCCTCCGGCAAATATATGCGAGAACGAAGGCGAAAATGCAGTCCCCTTAATGGCAGGAAGCAAGGTCAGGGATGCAACGGTGCTTTTTTCGAAATCCACCGTACTTTCCCGAGGCAGGGCCTTCAAGGTATGCCAGGCCATGTCCATGATGCCGTAGCGGATCTGCCCCACCTGATTGTATGCGGCAAGATAATTCTTGGATGCCACGATTTTCGTAATCAGGGAATCGGGTATCACCTCGCCGGTCCTGTAATCCTTGGCGAAAGTGTCGAGATATTCCGGTTCGAAAGCCCAATTTTCCATGATCTGCGACGGAAGTTCCACGAAGTCGCGAGGCACGGAGGTCCCGGTCAGAGACGGGTAGCGGCCTTCCGCAAGAATCCCGTGAAGGGAATGTCCGAATTCATGAAGGAAAGTGGTGAACTCCCCGTGGGTAAGAAGGGAAGGCGCGTTCTCCGTAGGTTTGGTGAAATTAGTCACTATGCTGATCAGCGGCCTCTCCTCGACACCGTTATATATGCACTGCTCCCTGAACGACGTCATCCACGCCCCGCTGCTCTTTCCCGCTCTCGGGAAGAAGTCCGCATAGAACAGGGCCATGTGTCTGCCGTTTTCATCCTTTACGTCGTAAACCTTCACATCCTTGTGATAAACCGGGACATTGCTGATCTCCGTAAAAGTTAGGCCGTAAAGCCTGTTCGCGAGGTCGAATACGGCATCAATGCAATGCTCGAGCCTGAAATACGGTTTCAGCTGCTCCTCATTGATGGCATATTTGGCCTCCCTGTATTTTTCAGACCAGAATGAAAAGTCCCACGATTGGAGCTTGTCGTCCTCAAAACCGTGCTCCCTGGCATAAGTCAGGACAGCATCCAGCTCCTTTTCAGCCGCCGGAAGCGACGGAGCAAGCAATTCATCCAGGAATGCATTGACAGTAGCAGGAGTCTTGGCCATCTTGTTTTCCAGCGCATAATCCGCATAAGTACCGTAACCGAGAAGCTCCGACATCCTGATTCTCAGATCTGCAATCTTGCGGACTATCTCCGTATTGTCATATTCGCCGCCTACGGACCGCATCATATATGCCATGTAGACTTCTTTCCTCAACTCCCTTTTTTCACTGAATTTCATGAAAGGGCCGAAACTCGGATAGTCCAGGGTAATGACCCAGCCGTCCATCCCCTTTTCCTTTGCAGCCATTGCCGCCATATCCACGACATACCCCGGAAGACCGGCAAGATCCGTACTGTCCGTAATATGCAGAGTGAAGGCGTTCGTAGCCGCCAGTATGTTTTTGCTGAACTGGAGCTGGGCCAGGGACAGTTCTTCGGCATACTTGCTGTAAGTTTCCTTGTCAGCATCGGAAAGATTCGCCCCGTTGCGTGAAAATGACTTGTATGTCTCCTCCAGCAGGCGCATCTGGTCCTTTTCGAGCCCGAGAGAGTCTTTCTTTTCATACACTGCCCTGATTCTTTCAAAAAGAGGCTTGTTAAGCGACACATACATGGAATATTCCGTCATCATCGGGGAAATTTCCTCTGCGATGGCCTGCATCTCGTCATTCGTATCGGCTTCCATCAGGTTGTAGAAAATGCTTGAAACCCTGTCAAGCGTACGGCCGCTGTATTCCAGCGCTTCGATGGTGTTTCTGAAATCGGGGGCGTCCGGATTCGCCACAATGGCGTCGATCTCGGCCTTTGCCTCCTCTATCGCGGACTTGAAGGCAGGTACATAATGCTCGTTTCTGATTTTATCGAACTGCGGCGCCCCATAAGGATACGGAGACTCTGTCAATAAAGGATTTTCCATATTGCAAGACATAAGACAAAGCAGCGAAAGGGCTGCAACTGTTGATTTCACTTTCATTCCTCATTTGTTTTAGGTCGCAAACTTACATAATAAATTTCGATTTACGCACCCGCAGGATCGGAAAATCCTGAAAGGGCCATGCATCAGACCGTCCCGGAGTCCAATTTCGATATGGTCATCACCTTGCCGTGGAAGACCGAATATTTTATGTCGTAGCACATGAACATCTCCCTTGTGGACCTTTTTACGTATGATGTAAAATAGTTCCTGTTGAATCCCATGTTCTCGAGATCCGCCATTCCTATGCTCCTGATGGAGGTCTTCCTGAGAGACTCCAGGATATCGTAGTTCCGGTCGAGAGCGAGACAGACTTTCTGCCTGTACCGGCGGCTGCTCATGGCATGCCTGTTATGAAATTTGTTCTTGCAGGCATCGCAGCAGAATTTCCTGTCGGAGCGTCCGTACCCTATCCTGTCCCCGCATTCCAAACACACCCGTTCGCCGGGCGAAGTTTCATCATACTTTTTCATCGTTTCGCATTTTTCCAAAGATTGCGGATACATCCGTAAAATCCAACATTCCTTCTCCGGTTTTTCTTTTTTTACATGATATTTTTCTCTTTTTTGCATGATTTTCCGTTTTTTCCGTTTTTCTCCGTCCACTGCCGGAAAATAAAAAAAGAGAAAAAGACGCAAGAAAGATAAAATGATGCAAGTGCCTGTTTTTCTTAAGGATTCTTTTCACTTTCTTTGCCACAGAACAAAACGTGCGCACATAATCAAACAACACTATTATCTTTTATTTTATGGAACAGTTGAACAAAATCGAACTCAAGGGAAATGTGGGGAATGTACGGCTTTCGAACGTGGGAGACAACATAGTGGCCAACTTCTCCTTAGCAACCAATTTCATGTACAAGGGAAGGGAAGGCGATGCGGTAGTGGAGACGACCTGGCACAATATCGTCGCCTGGAACGGCAGAGGAATGCCAGATCTGCACAAGATAGAAAAGGGCACACCTCTTTATGTCTGCGGAAGGCTCAGATCGTCGAAGTACACGGCGAACGACGGAAGCGAAAGGCAGATTTACGAAGTGGTGGCAAACAAGATCGTATTCGAGGATCCGTCACCGATGCAGTGCGGGCTGTAACACCTTTTCGGCCGCATCAGCGGCCAGGCATGATCACATATACCGAATAAGGTCCTACTTCTACGGAATGCAGACCGGAGAGACGGCTGTGCAGGGAAGGATTCCCTTTTACAGACGAAGTCTTCACCATCAGTACGGTATCGGAGAAGTCGAATCCTGAAGAGTTTCCATCGATGATTTCGACATCCTCTCCAAGGAAGACATCCATATTCTCCGGCCTGCTTATATCCAGTACGGTGTAGCCGGAAACGTTGCTGACCGATTTAAGTTCTTTTGCCACACCCGCCAGGCTGCGATATCCGATATAGCTGTTCACGCGCGGGACGAGTGGCGAAAGGAACAGGATGGCTGTCAGGAGCGACACCGCCACCGCCGAAACGGACTGCGTCCATGATTTCCGTCTGAAAAGTGCCCGAAAGGACAGCACCGAACCGGCGAGAAGTGCGGCCGCAGCCATGTAGACTAACGGCGAGCCGGACAGGGACCGGAACTCCTCCGGCAAAGACAGGTCCGGGATACGGGGCAGAATAAGTGTAGAGAAGAAAATCAGTGCCGACAGAATCATGAAGATGAAGGAAGGTACGGCGAGGGAAAAACGCATCCACCCGTTGGTTCCGGTATTCCTCCCGGCGAGTACGGTAAAATATGCCAGGAACGGTACTGTCGGAAGCAGATAAACGGAAAGTTTGGAGCTGAACAGCGACAGCATTATGAATGTGGTCAATGCTGTCATGAAGAACAGGCGCCCGGCATCAGTCACGTATCCCCTCCCGGCCCTTGAAAAAAGCGAATATATCATCGCTATGGAAAACGGTGCGGCTACGTACCATATGGCGGTAAGGTAATACCATACCGGCTTCTTATGATGAAAGGCATCCACCGCCCTGTCTATGGTCTGATGGAACAGGAGGTTGTCCAAATACTCTTTTCCTCCCTCAAGCCACACACCGAGGAACCACAGGCCGCACAGCAGCAGGAGGATAGACCAGGTCCTGAGGCCGAGATACTTTCCGGCAGTATTCAGTTTTCCTGAAAACAGCAGGAAGAAGAAGATGCTCAGCAGCGGCATCAGGATGCCCACAGGGCCCTTGGTAAAAAGCGCCAGAAAAATGTAAACCGGCAAAAGTACGCCGTTCAGACGTCCGTTCCCTATACCGCGGTACATTTTGTAGAACGTGTACAGGGAAAGTACGATGAACATGGTCATAAGCATGTCCATCCTCAGGATGACTGCCGTGCCGAGATACATGAGCGAAGTCCCGAGCATCAGCGCCCCGGCGAAACGTTCTCCGGAAGAAAACTTCAGGGAAGCCTGTCTTGCCACCTGCATGAGCCATTTGTCCATAACGGCTATCGTAATCATTGCCGGGATAAAGGAAAAGAGGGTCAGGATAAAGAAATTGTGTTCTCCGCAGACAAGGCGAGAGAGCATCAGCAGCCAGAAGTAAAGAGGCGGTTTGTCGGCATACGGCTCGCCGTGATTCGAAAAGGCGAATACACTGCCGTTCTCAAGCGCCTCATCGGCAATGCTGAGGTATCTCAGTTCGTTGGACGGCGAAATGTCCTTGAGGAGCATTACCGGTATGAGACATATTGCCATCAGCAGGATGGCTGAAACTGCAGGATTCGGTCTGACGTCTAATTTCATCGGATGGACTTTGATTTTGATTGTGGTATTGTTGCCGGATGGTCCGTACTGCGCTTGAGGCGTTTCGCCCGGATGCCTATGATCAGATTCCTGGTATATGCCACAAAGCCGAAAGACTGCCCGAGTATGAGGACAGGGTCGCTCCGGAATATGCCGTATGCTATAATGACCGACGAGCCGGCAAGGCTTATTATCCAGAAACCGAGCGGGAGGACGGACTCTTTCCTGCGCACGGAATATATCCATTGATATACGAAGCGGAACGTGAAGATAATCTGGCCGGCAGAGCCGAAAAGCAGGAGGGCGAAAGGAATATCTTCATTGAAGATAAAACGGTTTATGAAATCCGTATTTTCCTCGATGACCAGCACCGAAGCCACCACCGGTGTCAGAACAAGTATGAGTTTGAGCGGGAGTATGAATTTCTGCCATATCCCTTTCAGTTTCAGATTCCAGAGGTATATGTAATAGGAAATGAACTGACCGAGGAGAATGGCGAAGTCGTCCCTGAGCCATCCGTAGATGAAAAACAGATACGAGCCTGCCACGCTCAGTATCCAGTATGAAGCAGGAGATACTATTTCCCTGGCCTTTTCCGACTTTATCCACTGCAGGATAGTCCGGGCAGAGAAAAATATCTGTGCTATAAAACCTATCGAATATATGAAAATGGAGTCTTCCATAATGTCCTGGCAGAAAATTCCTCCGGCCTTTCAGGCACGGCAATGTCTTATCGGACTTCCGCCGCACCTGCACCGCCGCGGCCAGCATCCTTGAGATTGGTATCGGAAACTTTATATCTGATATAGCGGCTGCGCATCCACCGGTAGGCAAAGCAGTCCGCAAAAGACGACATCATCCTGTTCCAGACGGTGAATTTCGACACTCCCGCCGTCCTCTGCCTGTGGCTGACAGGGACTTCCTTGTACCTTGCACCGTCCTGGAGAAGGAGCAGGGCAGGAAAGAAGCGGTGCATACCCTTGAACATGGGAAATTCCCTGGCTGCCGCCGTACGGAATACTTTCAGAGGGCATCCCGTATCAGTGGCTCCGTCACCGGTCATCATGCGGCGGAACGAATTGGCGAATTTCGACTGGAAGCGTTTGAAACCGCTGTCATTACGCTTTACCCTGACACCGATGGCCATGTCATAGTCTTTCATGTACGGCAGAAGGATGTTGAAATCTTCCGGATCCGTCTGCAGGTCGGCATCGATATACCCCGTGAACGGAGATTCCACATAGTCGAATCCGGCTTTCAGGGCCGCACTGAGACCGCAGTTGCGGGCGAAAGAAATATAATAGAAGTCTTTCTGCCTGCCGCATGCCGCGCGGATGCCTGCCAGGCTCCCGTCAGTGGATCCATCATTCACGAACAGGATGCATGTCCTGCATACGCTGTCCCGAAGATATGCCGACAAGGTCTTTTCAAGCCTGAGGATATTGTCTTCCTCATTGTATAACGGCACTATCACCGTAAATTCATATTCCGATGTCCTGTTCATTTTCCTTTCCCGTGAAAGATAGCCTGCAAAGGTATTACATTTTTTCGTAATTCTCAATGTTGGAGAGGACCTTGCGGCTGAGCCGGACAAAAGACTGGGACGTGCGCCCGGACGAGACGTTCATGCAGCTGACATGGGGATGGGTGAGCAGGGCCCTGTCGCCGAGAGCCGCGGCTGTGTCACAGAAGCATAGATTGGCATCGCGGTCTATCCATTCGCGGAAGGCACCTGCATCCCAGGCCGGAGACAGTCCGGTGTTGAAAATGATCTTGCCGTCTCCGAAGCGTTCGAATTCCTTCCCGTACAAAAGAACGGTATTCTTGTTCAGACAGCAGAACAGCACGTCGCAGAAGGACAGCAGTCCGTCGAGCGGCATGAATACGTATCCTTTCCGCCCGGCTTCATCCTTTTCGCTCCGCGCTAAATAGGCGACCTCCGCTCCGAAAAACTTCATTGCGTCAGCTATCATGCCTCCGGATTTTCCCAATCCCAGGAATCCCGTCTTCAATCCGGTGATTTCGCGGGGCTCCCCGCTCCACGGCGCCCGTCCGAAACCGTGAAGACAGCGCACGAGTTCGCTGACGGCGTATTCCACCACGCCTTCATCGCCATAATCCCTGATGCCGGTCACCGTAATCCCCTTTTCCCGGGCATGCAGGATATCCACGTTGGCACTTTCCGGAGAATAAAGCGAGCAGCACATGCCTATATATCTTATATTGGGGCACCTGTCCATAACACCGGCGGAAATGGACGACGTATAGCTGAGCAGGACGGCATCGGCATCGCCTATTCTCGATACCGTTTCATCATCTCCGGAAGGAATATCCCCGTACATCACGGTCTCCCGGGCATGCTTTTCCAGTTCCTTCACCGCCCAGGGAAGCAGCCCGACAGGCTCTATGGCGACTAACTTGTTGAACATAACCGTATTTTGATAGTTGTTGAAACAATGTTGAGAACAAAATTAGAATAAATTTTAATAATTAAAAATAACAACGTATATTTGTCGCCCTTATTGCCGGACAGGACAACGGAAAAGCCGGGAGGCAAATACAGGCTCCGGCCATCCGCATCGGGACAGACTTAATGCGAAATTAAAGAAACTATTGCGCCGGCACAATGTGCCGAAGCACTCTAAATACTTAAGGAATATGGAATTAAAAGAAAAATTCATCGACGGCATCTGGAGCTCCAAAATCGATGTTTCCGATTTTGTCTACAAGAACATTACCCCTTACACAGGCGACGCTTCCTTTCTCTGCGGACCTACGGAACGTACAAAGGCCCTGTGGAACAAATGTCTCGAAGCTCTCGAGGAGGAGAGAAAGAACAACGGGGTACGTTCCATCGACGCCAAGACCATTTCCACCATCACATCCCACAAGGCAGGATACATCGACAAGGAGAACGAACTTATCGTCGGCCTGCAGACTGACGAACTCCTAAAAAGGGCCATCAAGCCGTTCGGAGGCTGGAGAGTTGTCGAGAGAGCATGCAACCAGAACGGAGTGGAACTCGATCCAAAGGTAAAGGAAATCTTTACACACTACCGCAAGAGCCACAATGACGGTGTATTCGACGTTTACACTGAAGAAATCCTGAAATTCAGGTCTTTGGGCTTCCTGACCGGACTTCCGGACAACTATTCCCGCGGAAGAATCATCGGCGACTACCGCAGGCTCGCCCTGTACGGTGCCGACAGGCTTATCGAAGCCAAGAAGGAAGATCTGAAAAAACTTACCGGTCCGATGACCGAGGACAGGATAAGGCTGCGCGAAGAAGTGGCCGAACAGATAAAGGCTTTAGGAGAAATCAAGGTGCTGGGAGAATACTACGGTCTCGAACTCGGACGTCCGGCATATAATGCACGGGAAGCCGTGCAATGGGTGTACATGGCATATCTTGCAGCAGTCAAGGAGCAGGACGGAGCGGCCATGTCCCTCGGAAGCGTATCATCGTTCCTCGACATCTACCTCGAATACGACCTGAATCACGGCATCATCGACGAGGAGAACGCCCAGGAGCTTATAGACCAGTTGGTAATGAAACTCAGGATGGTGCGCCACCTCAGGATGCAGGCATACAATGACATTTTCGCAGGAGACCCTACCTGGATCACCGAATCCATCGGAGGCCGTTTCAACGACGGAAAACTCAAGGTCACAAAGACGTCTTTCCGTTTCCTGCAGACGCTCTACAACCTCGGTCCGGCACCGGAGCCTAACATGACCGTGCTCTGGAGTCCGGAACTTCCGGAAGGATTCAAGGACTTCTGCGCCAAGGTTTCCATCGACACCAGCTCGGTACAGTACGAAAACGACAATCTGATGCGCGACGTGCGCAAGTGCGACGACTACGGAATAGCATGCTGCGTGTCTTACCAGGCGGTCGGCAAGGCCATCCAGTTCTTCGGTGCGCGTGCCAACCTGGCCAAGGCGCTTCTCCTTGCCATAAACGGCGGACGCTGCGAGAACACCGGCACGGTAATGGTTGAAGGCATCGAGCCGCTCAAGAGCGATGTCCTGAACTACGACGAAGTTCTGGCGAACTACAAGAAAGTGCTCCACGAAGTGGCCCGCGTGTACAACGAAGCCATGAACATCATCCACTACATGCACGACAAATACGACTATGAGAGGTCGCAGATGGCATTCATCGATACGAATCCTTCAATCAACCTCGCATACGGGGTAGCCGGAATGTCTATTGCCGCGGATTCGCTTTCAGCCATAAAGTTTGCAAAAGTGACTGCACACCGCAATGCGGACGGCCTTACCGACAGCTTCGACATCGAAGGAGAATATCCGTGCTTCGGCAATGACGACGACCGCGTGGACAACATCGCCAAGGAGCTGATCCACTATTTCAACGGTGAACTGTGCAAGTTGCCTATATACAAGAATGCCGAGCCGACTCTGTCCATCCTTACCATCACCTCCAACGTGATGTACGGCAAGAAGACCGGAGCGACGCCTGACGGACGTCTGAAGGGCGTGGCTTTCGCACCTGGAGCCAATCCGATGCACGGCCGCGACAGCCACGGAGCGATAGCTTCCCTCAGTTCGGTATCCAAACTCGACTACCATGATGCAATGGACGGCATCAGCAACACCTTCTCCATCGTGCCGAAATCTCTCGGTCCTACGGATGACGCCAAAATCGAGAATCTCGTGACCATGATGGACGGATATTTCACCAAGGGTGCGCATCATCTCAATGTCAACGTGCTGAACAGGGAAATGCTTGAAGATGCGATGGAGCATCCGGAGAAATACCCTCAGCTGACCATCAGGGTGTCAGGATACGCGGTAAACTTCGTAAAGCTGAGCAGGGAGCACCAGCTGGAAGTCATTGCCCGCACATTCCACAACAGTCTGTAAAATTCCTGCATTGGGGAATTTCCAACGATAGCGAAACCATGATTAAGGTACATTCATACGAAAGTATGGGAACTTACGACGGGCCGGGACTGCGGCTCGTCGTTTTTCTGCAAGGCTGTCCGTTCAGATGCCGTTACTGCGCGAATCCCGATACGATAACCCTTGAAGGCGGCACGGAAACCGATCCGTCGGAAATAGTGAAAATCGCCGTGAGCCAGAAACCGTTTTTCGGAAAGAAAGGAGGAGTGACATTCTCGGGCGGAGAGCCGACAGTCCAGGCGGAAGCATTGGTCCCTCTTGTAAGGGAATTGCATGAAAACGGCATAAATGTATGTATCGATACCAACGGAGGCGTCTGGAACAGGCATGTGGAGGAACTGTTTGAGACGGCGGATCTCGTGCTCCTGGATGTCAAGCAGTTCAATGCGGCAAAACACATGGAGCTGACCGGCAGACCGAATACCCGGACCCTTGAGACAGCCCGGTGGCTGGAAGAACATGGAAAGCCGTTCTGGCTCCGATACGTACTTGTACCAGGAATAAGTGACGCCGAAGAAGACATAAGGGCTCTCGGAGAACATTTCGGGCATAAAAAAGGCTCCGGGTCCGGGGAAGGCGGCAGCGGATACAGGATGATACGGAGAGTGGAAATCCTGCCTTACCACACGCTCGGTGTCAACAAGTACGAGACGCTCGGCATCGAATACGGATTGAAAGACGTGCCTCTGAATACCCCGGAGCAGCTGCGCAAAGCCAAGGAACTGTTCGACGAATACTTCGACTGTGCCGTACTTAACTGATTTTTTTGTATTTTTAGCGGCAAAACAGACTTTATGAAAGACGTTGCGTTAGTCCTTTCCAGCGGCGGACCGAGAGGATTCGCCTACATCGGAGCCATAGAAGAACTCGAAGCACGCGGCTACAGGATTACCTCCATTGCGGGAACATCCATCGGGTCGCTGATAGGCGGCATGTACGCTACGGGCAAACTGCCGGAAGTAAAAGATTTCCTGTTTTCCCTGAACGGATGGAAAGTTTTCGGACTGATGGACATATCCATCAGCAGGAATCATTTAGTCAAAGGAGACAAGATCATCGAAGCTCTGCAGGAAATAGTTCCGGAAGTGAACATCGAAGACCTGAAAATCCCGTACAAGGCTGTCGCAACCGACCTGCTCACGGGAGAAGAAATCATTTTCGACAAGGGAAGCCTGTTCCAGGCAATAAGGGCGTCGATTTCGATTCCATCGCTTTTCCGCCCGGTCAAAGCCGGAATGAGGACCCTTATAGACGGCGGCATCGCCAATACCATGCCTCTGAACAGGGTGGAACGTTCCGGAAATGACATTCTCGTGGCATTCAATGTCAACGACATCGATGTGGACGCTATCAGGCAGATCATCATAGACGAAGCCGATGCGGAAGCGAAAAAGGAACAGGCCATATCGGAGCGCAAAGCCCAGGGCAAGGCCGTCATGGATTCCGTGATGCACAACGAAACCATGACCGTAAGGGAAAAAATAAGGCTTGCGGCCATGCACGGGCACCGGCTGTTCCAGGACCTGGTAGCAAAAGAGGAGAAACCTCAGAAGAACTTCGATCCCGATGCCAACTATTTCACCATACTGTCCCGCACGTTCGACCTTATGAATCACTGGAACACCGAATACATGGTCAGGCTCTGCCCTCCGGACATTCTCGTCAACATGCCGTTCGATGCTTTCGGAGCCATTGCGGACTACGGACGGGCAAAGGAAATATGCGAAGTCGGACGCGAACTGATGAAAACCGCTCTTGACGAATACGAAAACAGAAAATAGGAAATTATAAACCTTATTAGCCACACACATACACGAAAAACAAAATGGCTGGGGCGAAAAATGTTTATCTCGCATCAAAACCGAGATATGAGATTCTTGACGGGCTGCGCGGAGTGGCATCTGTAATTGTAGTATTGTTCCATGTTTTCGAGACCTACTCGGCAGGAGCGGCATATCAGATCATAAACCACGGATATCTGGCAGTAGACTTCTTTTTCGTACTCTCCGGATTCGTAGTGGGCTATGCCTACGATGACAGATGGGGCAAAATGACGATATGGGGCTTTTTCAAGCGCAGGCTTGTCCGTCTTCACCCCATGGTAATAATGGGAACGGTCATAGGACTGTGCTTCTTCTACTTCGGACAATGCGACGGATTCCCGCTGATAGGCTCTTCGCCATGGTGGAAAGTCCTGCTCGTATTCGTGATGGCCTGCCTGATGATTCCTTGCGGACCGAAAATGGACATCCGCGGATGGGGAGAGACCAACCCTCTCAACGGCCCGAACTGGTCGCTTACCTGGGAATATGTAGCCAACATACTTTACGCTCTCATATTCAGGCGTCTGCCGAACGTCCTGCTGATGCTGCTCGTGGCGGCGGCAGGTTTCTGCACCCTGGATCTCTGTCTGAACCTGAACGTATTCGGCCTGCTGACCGAGGGCCGCTCGTCCCTGATATATACGCCTATCGGAGGCTGGAGCCTGACTGCGGAGCAGATATACATCGGGCTGACCCGGCTGTTCTATCCGTTCCTCTGCGGGCTGCTGATATCGAGGATAGGCAGGTACATCAAGGTAAAGGGCGGTTTCTGGTGGTGCTCGCTGATGCTGGCCGTCATCCTTGCCGTACCTTGTGTCGGAGGTCCCGACAATATCCTGAACGGAGTGTACAATTCAGTCTGCATCCTGGTACTGTTCCCGCTCATAGTTTCAATCGGAGCCGGCAGCGAAGTCAGGGGCAGCAAAAGTTTCCGAGTATGCAGTTTTCTCGGAGAGCTGTCGTATCCGCTTTACATTACGCATTACCCGCTGATGTACGCGCAGATGAACTGGGCGTGGTCACATCCGGATGCCCCTCTTTTCGCACACATCACGGTTTCGGTCGGCACCATTCTCTTGTCCATTTTCATCGCATGGGCATGTCTGAAGCTCTACGATCTGCCTGTCAGGGCATGGCTGCAGGAAAAATGGCTTAAAAGAGCGGCACCAGCCAAGGTTGCAAAGTAGATTTTTTTCAGTATTTTTGCAGCCTTGAACATTGCCCGTCAGGGCACCCGAAAATTTTTGATTATGGAAAATTTGGACCTCAACGAGCAGGAAAGGAACAGGCGTGAAGCTCTGACAAAGCTCAGGGAAATAGGCATAGAGCCTTATCCAGCAGCGCTTTATCCTGTAAATGCCACTGCAAAAAAGATAAAAGACGAGTACGACCCTGAAAAAGGCAATCTGAATGATGTTGTCATAGCGGGCAGGATAATGTCGCGCAGGATAATGGGAGCGGCATCGTTCATAGAACTGCAGGACGAAAGCGGAAGAATCCAGGTCTACATAAAAAGGGACGAAATCTGCCCCGGAGAAGACAAGACGATGTACAACACGGTGTTCAAGAAACTCCTGGACATCGGAGACATCATCGGCATCAAGGGCTACGCATTCATCACGCAGACAGGACAACTTTCGGTACACGCAAAGGAACTTACCCTGCTGAGCAAGTCGCTGAGGGTGCTCCCTATAGTAAAGGAGAAAGACGGAGAGGTCTATGACGCGTTTTCAGATCCGGAACTCAAGTACAGGCAGAGATACGTGGATCTGATAGTAAACCCGTCCGTAAGGGATACTTTCATAAAGAGGAGCCGGATCATCGCCACGATGCGCGAATATTTCAATGCCGCAGGCTGCCTTGAGGTCGAGACTCCGATTCTCCAGCCGATTCCGGGAGGCGCTACGGCCCGTCCGTTCATCACGCATCACAACGCCCTCGACATAGACCTGTACATGCGCATTGCCAACGAACTTTACCTGAAGCGCCTTATTGTGGGCGGATATTCGGGTGTCTACGAGTTCGCCAAGGATTTCCGCAACGAGGGTATGGACAAGACACACAACCCGGAATTCACCTGCATGGAAATCTACGTGGCCTACAAGGATTATATCTGGATGATGGAGTTCGTGGAGAAGATGCTCGAAAAGGTCGCAATGACGCTGCACGGCACTACGGTCGTCACCATCGGGGACCGGCAGGTGGACTTCAAACCGCCGTACCGCCGTCTTCCGATGCTCGAGGCGATAAAGGAGTTTGCGGGAGTGGATATCGCAGGTATGAACGAGGCCCAGTTGCGCGAGACCTGCGCAAAACTGAATGTTCCCGTAACCAGTGAAATGGGAGAAGGCAAGCTGATAGATGCCATCTTCGGGGAATATTGCGAAAAGCACCTCATACAGCCTGTATTCATCACTGACTACCCTGTATCGATGTCCCCGCTTACCAAGAGGCACCGTTCGAATCCTGATCTTACCGAGCGTTTCGAACTTTTCGTCTGCGGCAAGGAGCTTGCCAACGCATACAGCGAGCTGAACGACCCGATCGACCAGCTGGAAAGATTCGAGGACCAGCTGAAACAGCGCGAGCACGGAGATGACGAGGCCATGTACATCGACATGGATTTCGTCCGCGCCCTCGAATACGGCATGCCTCCTACATCAGGCATGGGAATGGGCATTGACCGCCTGACCATGTTCATGACGAACTCCCCTACCATACAGGACGTACTGTTCTTCCCTCAGATGCGGCCGAAGAAAGCCCAGGGGCAGGACGCCGGGAAAAAGGAAGAATAGCCTGCGGAAGAAGAACAGCCTGCGTGACTGTACGGACGCCGGGCATCAGGCTTCCCTCCCTGTCGCAACCGAAACGCCATCCGTTCTCCGAAAAAGGAGTCCCGGATGGCGTTTTTT
>CALUQC010000047.1 GCA_944322805.1 uncultured Bacteroidales bacterium
TCTGACGGATGGGTGACTTGTGAACAGCCTTACGCTGGAATGTGGCAAATCGTATTGAATCCGGCCGAGTCCACGGACTATAATCCGGAAGAGACTACACAACAACTTCCCGATGTCTGCCTGAAATTCATGGAATCAAGCGGAAATTATCCTTGTACGATAGTCGTACGGGCGACAATAACTAACGAATAATCCATTTGTCACCGGAGGTGTGGCAAAATGCGGATTTTGCCGCACCTCCATTGAAAATCACGATATTAACTATAATTAGTCGAGAATAAATTGAATATGAAAAGAACCATAATATCGGCACTGTCTGCGGTATTGTCCGTCTCGGCACTCCTGATGACCGGCTGCGTCCGCGAGGAACTTCCGGACAACAGGGATACCGACTACGGCTACCTCCAGTTCAAGCTGTACAAGGAGTCGTCGTACGAAAGTGTGCTTACCAAAGCCATTACCAGGGCGGACGGCAATACCGACGCGGAGAAACCGCAGCTCGACTCGCTGTTCGAGGCCAGCAAGATATCCGTTTCATTGGTGGACGGGGCAAATCAGAGCATTTCCCAGACGCTGACCCTTTCTTCTTCCGATGCCCATTCGGCGGAATTCGGCCTGCGCAGCTCCAAATTCAGACTTCTCAAGGGCGACTACCAGCTCAGGTCCTACATCCTTTATGACAACATGGATAACGTCCTTTACCGCCAGGTCGTCAACGAGACTGTCTCCATTTCCCCGGGAGGACTTGAAGTCTATGACCTGACCGCGGATGTCAGGCCTCGCGGCATGATAAGGTTTTCTCTTGTGAAGGACATGTCCGGTTTCCGGCAGGACCCTGACAATCCGCAGCTGGAGGATGACGCTCTGAACAGTCCGATACAGAGGGTTTCCCAAAGACCGGACGAATATTCCCTCGACGAGGTGGCATTCATGGACATAGTTCTCCAGGATGCGCAGAATGCCGCTGCGTCTGGCCGGCGCTCCTTTACAATGATTCCGGTAAGTTTTTCCGTGCATTTCGACGGTGACGAGACATATACGGGAGAAGAAGGCGTGACAGGTACCCAGACTTCGTCTTCCGTGGCGGATTCCGTCGTCTATGCTCCGGCCGGACAGTACAAGATATACAGCTATTCACTGTACGACGAGGATGAAAATCTGCTCGAGTTCCAGGATTACAGTCTCAGTTACCAGGATCAGGAAAGCGTCATCGTTGTCGAAGACAACAAACTCACCGAAGGTGAAAATGCCGAAATCCCGGTGACCCTCGTGGAAGCCGACGCCTATATCCAGGACAACTATGCGCTCTATCTGCTCTGGAAGGCTCTCGACGGACCGAACTGGTCATATGAAGGCCAGACATACAGCAATGGCGCAAACTGGAATTTCGACAAGGATATCGACCTTTGGTGTGACCAGCCGGGCGTGCAGATACATCCGAACGGGCGTATCGCCAGCATCGACCTGAGCGGTTTCGGCATCAAGGGTGAGGTGCCTGCGGCAATAGGTCAGTTCGATGAACTTGTAGAACTGTCTTTCGGAAACCACAACGAGACCAACCAGTATGTGGATGCCTACGAGGATGACCTGCCTTACCCTGTGGACGGTACGGATGAGGAAAAGGCACAGTGGAGAGAGCGGCGGTCAAAGCAGTTTGCCGCCATGGTACGCCGTCCGGAACAGATGTCCCCGGTCTGTGCACTGGCGCTCAAACTGCACGGCGAGACTTCTCCTGCCGCCACCATGTACGATGCGATGACCACGAAGCAGATTTCACGCATGGCTGCCGGGACGCTTTATCCGAGCGACTATCAGCTCAAGCCGTACGACATGAACCACGGCAAACTGACAAACGGACTGACAAAGATACATGAGAATATAGGCAGGCTGACCCGTCTCGAAAGTCTTACGATAGCCAATTCGCCGATTGAGGCGGAGGGGATTCCTTCCGATGCGCTTGCGAACCTGTCTTCCGTCACCGAACTCGTGATATACAACTGTCCTAACCTCAAGACTCTTCCGGCAGGCTTCGCGAGGATGGGAGGTATCATCCAGGCGAATATTTCCAACAACGGCTTTACTTCCGAAGGTGCGAATGCCGCATTGAAGGCGTTGGCCGAAGGAGCCGCCGAGGATGTGCTGCAGATTCTGTACTTCCGCGAAAACCATCTGACGGAGTTTCCGGAGGAAATCGGACGCATGGGGCGTCTCGGCATGCTCGACCTTTCGGTGAACGACATTTCGGGCACCCTGCCTGACCTGTCCGCGAATACCGGATTTACTCCGGAGGAACTGTATTTCGACGACAACGCCATTACCGGCTTCGAAGGGGATGCCTTCTGTTCGCTTGCCGACCTGGATGTATTCTCCATCAGCTACAACAAACTTACCAGGTTCCCGAACATCTTCACATCCGACAAGAACGCCTATGTGATGTCGAGCATCAATGTGGCCCACAACGAAATCACTACGCTGGCTCCGGAGACGGGCTCGTTCAACGGTTTCCGCTCAAAGGCTCTTACCCTGTCCGGAAACCCTATCAAGACATATCCTAAGGAGATAGCGGAATCGAATTCGTATGTGGAGCAGATAGTGATGCAGCAGTGCGGCCTGACCGAATTCCCGGAGGGCTGCCTCAAGAGCGACTATTCGATGAGCATTACCACTCTCGACCTCCAGTACAACAAGCTGACGGACCTGCCTGACGACTTTACCCGCGAGAATGTCCCGAGCCTGTTCGGTATCGACCTGACGAGCAACGCGTTTTCCAAGTTCCCGTTCGAGCCTCTGTACATAATGAATCTGACCGCATTCTCCATCAGGGGGCAGCGTGATGAAAACGGCGACAGATGCCTGTCCCAGTGGCCGACCAATATTGGCACCAACACTGGTCTGAGAGGTTTCTATATCGGGTCGAACAACATCGGTGTCATCGACGACTCCATTTCGTTCCTGATATTTTATCTGGATATCAGCGACAACCCGAATATCACATTCGATGCGTCGGACATCTGTTCGTACTGGCAGGCCGGTGCATATACTCTCTATTACGACCAGTCTCAGGAGATAATAGGCTGCGATGCGATGTTGGATTAGAAGATAAAAGGATTTGAATATGAAAACATACTGGAAAATATCCGCAGTGGCGGCCGCGCTGTTCAGTGTTTTTGCCTGCGCTCCGAAAGAGGAGGTGGACTTCGCCATCGATACGGACAAAATCGAAATGCCTGCGGAAGGAGGTACTTTCCGGCTCAGCATCTCGTCTCCCGGCAGCTGGGTGGCGAGGTCCAATGACCCGTGGGTAACCATTTCACCGGCAAACGGAAACGGCTCGGGCGAGTGCCAGGTCATAGTGGATTCCGCCCTTGCCATGGTCAGTGAAGCCCCGACGCGCCAGACCACGATTACCATCCAGAAAGCGGACTGGGAAAACCGCCAGATTACGGTGGAACAGAAAAATTTCGATTATTCCATCTCTTTGGATGACACCGAAATAGAGATTCCGGATTATATAGCGCTGTCCGAGCGTTATTTCGATGTGAAAGTCAGCGCCAACGTACAGTTTAACGTAGACCTTTACACAAGCGACAACCAGCTGATAGACGATGACCCGTGGATAACGGCAGCTGAAGACAACCCTGAATTGCAGTTGACCAAGGGTGCGCGTCCGCGCAATGTCACTCTCCGTTTCGACTGGGATATCAATCAGGAGCCGAATGACAAGGCTGCCAAATTGGTCTTCACTCCTGTAGGATCTGACGGTGCGCCCATAACTCCGCTGCCGGCCGGGTATCGTGTGGACACCCTGTATATTACCCAGACATCGGCTGCCGCAAAGCCTGAGAATGCCCGCGCTGCGGACTCCACTGCACTGTTGGCCATTTCGCGGGCCCTCAACACATGGTCCGGCGGCTGGGATTCATCCGCAAGAATGGAAAGATGGGACAATGTCCGTCTCTGGAAAGAGGGTGACGAAGGCTGTCCTGAAGGCGGTGTGGGACGAGTACGTTATGCCCGTTTCTTCTTGTTCAACACAGATGACGGACTGCCGTATCAGGTGGGCTGGCTCGATGCTGCGGAAGAGCTGATTTTCTACTCGAACGAAAATGCTCATGTCCGCGAGGATATCGAAGTGGGTGAGGATATCATGAACTTGCACCAGCTCAAGAGGCTGACGATTTCCGCATACGGCATAGACGAGAATTCCTTCCCTGAGAATTTCTATGAATATTATGACGAGAAGGACGGAGAGACGAAGAAGACGTTCCCTGATCTGGAATATCTGAATATTTCGGGCAACAACTTCACTGAGGTGCCTGAGTGGCTTACTCCGGAGAATTTCCCGTCGCTGAGGGCTATAGAGATGACGACCAACCAGAAACTGACGGCGTACGATCTGGACAATCTTACCGTAAAGGATCCCGGGCAGTTTGCCGAGCAGTACGGCGGCCTGTTCCGTGAAAATTCGAATCCGGACAATATCTCCGGCTCCGGCTTCCCGGCCAAATTCCTGACATGGGAAAAACTCGATACCCTCCTGCTTACCCTGAATTATCTCCAGGGTACAATACCTACCGATGAGCAGATAATCAGCTACATGCAAAGCCACGGAGGCGTGAAATACTGGAGTACGTCGGATACCGAGATTGCGGATTCCATCAGTACGGTCGGTACGCGGTTCTTTACTGACAATCAGGTGCCTAAGGTGCTTCCGAATATGATGAGGCTGACGGTGAACCTGAACCGGTTCCACGGTACGCTGAGTCCGGAAACCCACAAATGGCTGCTGTATCACCCGAAATTGGACTGGTGGGACCCGTATGTGATGTTCTATAATCAGGAGGGGACTGATTTTGATGGCAATGCTGCCCAGTTCACCGGTGTTCCGGTAAGTTTCGAGGATTATGGCGACGAGTGGCCGAGCTATTATGGTGTTTATTACAACAAGGAGTTCAGCCCGACATATACGCCGCCGGCAGATGAAGAATAGGAGGAAAGAATGATGAAAATGAAATATTTGAATATTTTTTTGCTTGCCGGCGCAATGGCTGTGATGTCCTGCACGAAAGAGGTTTTCAATGAAACCGTGCAGCCGTCGGCTCCGTCCACCATGCCGGAGGAGGCATATCTTCCCGGAGAGGTCATAGTGAAGTTCGACGCTTCCCTGAGTGACCTGCTTGATGAGGCCGGACTTTCAAAGGGCCCGGCTACACGTTCCGGAGTTTCTACCGTGGATGAACTTTTGGCGGCCATAGACGGCTATCAGCTCGAAAGGGTCTTCCCGGAGGTGAAGGCGACTTCGGCGCAGAGCCGCGAGGCGGGAATGCATCTGTGGTATGTGGTGCATTTCAGCGAGGACGAGGATGTGAACGATGTGGTGGCCAAGCTGTCCGCTCTCGGCGAGGTTTCGGCCGCAGCTCCTGTGCTGACTATCAAGAAGGCATATGACGGAAAGGTGATTCCTTTCGATGCGTCGAAATTCGGGCCGGTAACCAGGGCTGCCGGTGACAAGGAGGGCCAGGCGGGCCTGAGATGGCAGTGGAATCTCGTGAATGATCCTGCCGAGACGGCAAAGTACAGGATAAATCCTGAATTCGAGGGAGACCATACCGGATTTCCGGATTATCCATACGGAGGCAGTAAGGCTTCAGAAAAATTTGTCCCGGGCTATGATATAGGGATGAAGACGGTATGGGATGAAAAGAAATTCTACGGGGATCCGTCCATTGTCGTGGCTGTCCTCGATGAAGGTCTCTGCCTGACTCATCCGGACCTGAAAGCCAATCTGTGGGTCAATGAGGGCGAGATTTACGGCTCCAATGAAGATAATGACGGCAACGGCTATGCCGGTGACATGTACGGTTATGATTTCATCCACGGGAAGGGTACTATCTCCTGGGATTCGTACGGCGATACCGGACACGGCACCCATTGCGCCGGCATCATTGCTGCGGTGAACAACAACAATGAAGGTATCAATTCCATTGCCGGAGGCACCCCGGGCGCTCCTGGAGTGAAAATCATGTCCTGCCAGGTCTTTTCCGGCAACGAGGCTTCCAACACGGTGGATCTTGCCCGCGCCATCAAATACGCTGCGGACAACGGTGCTGTGGTGCTCCAGTGCAGTTTCGGCTATACTTCCGGTACCGCGAATCCGTATGAATACGGTACGGGTTTCCGCACGGAGGAGGAATGGGCCGAGGGAAGCCCTCTCGAGAAGGTGGCATTGGATTACTTCATCCATAATGCCGGCTCGGAAAACGGTCCGATCAAAGGCGGAATAGCTGTATTCGCTTCCGGAAACGAATATGCTCCGAGCGCAGGTTTCCCGGGTGCATATGAAGACTGCGTTTCGGTAGCTGCCGTTGCGGGGGACTTTACTCCTTCTACTTTCACCAACTACGGTGACATGACGAAGATTTCGGCTCCGGGCGGGGACCAGGACTATTATTATGACTATCTCGAGGAGGGTGAAAATGAAACGCGCGGTGCGGTGGGATGCATACTTTCCACAGTGCCTACGCATGTCAGCACATCGGGCTACGGCTATATGGAGGGTACTTCCATGGCTTGCCCTCATGTTTCCGGTGTTGCCGCCCTCGGACTTTCCTATGCCGCCAAGCTGCACAAGCATTTTACGGCCGATGAATTCAAGGAGCTGCTCTATGCTTCCTGCAAGTATCTGACGGATGATCCTGACGACCAGACCAACGAGACTATCCTGTCCGGCTACAAGTTCTACTATAAATGGCATGTCGACGCATCGCAGCTGATTCACGGGCGCAGATTCCAGCTTTCTTCCTACAGGAACAAGATGGGAGCCGGTGTCGTGAATGCCGCCAATCTTTTGGACCTGAT
>CALUQC010000048.1 GCA_944322805.1 uncultured Bacteroidales bacterium
TCGAAATCGTGCATTATGACAGCCCTGATGCCCGCGGCGTGGATGTGGGCCTCCTGTACCGGCCGGACCAGTTCGAATATGTCGACAGCGAATCCCTTCCGTTTTCGTTCGAGGGGACCTCGGTGGACATCACATTGACCCCTGAGGAGCAGGAGCGGTTTCTCACGCGGGACATCCTCATGGTGCACGGCAGGATAGCCGGAGAGGATTTTGCGGTTTACGTGGCCCATCTCCCGTCACGTGTCGGCGGCAAGGGCGGTGATCTCAGAAGTCTCGGTGGAGAAATCATCCGCAAGCATGCCGACGGGATGATGCGGAAGTATCCGGGCATCAAAATCGTCATCATGGGCGACATGAACGACAATCCGTTCGACGACAGCATGGCGAAATACATAGGTGCCGTGAAAAATATTGAAGAAGTTCCTGAAAACGGCTTTTTCAATCCGTTCTGGCAGATGCTCGATGACGGGTACGGTTCCATTGCATACCGTGATGTATGGAGCATATACGACCAGATCATAGTGAACGACGCCTTGACAAGCCCTCGGGAAGACGGACTCGGCATCCAGCAGGTGGACAGGAAAGGACATTACGGAGTGGTGTTCAAACGTCCTTATATGGTGACTCAGAAAGGATATTACAAGGGATATCCGTTCAGGACATTCTCCAGCGGGAAATTCATCAACGGATACAGCGACCATTTCCCGACCTATATAGTAGTAGGTAAATAGAAAACACAATCAATATGAAAAAATTCATTGTATTAATACTGGCCTTGTTCCCGTTTTTGTCTGCTTTTTCTCAGGACGGAAACGGCGGAATCAAGGGAAAGATAGTCAGCCGTTCCGGCAGGGCTCCGGTTTCCCAGGCGGAAATCACCGTGAAGGACGCTGCAGGAAACATCGTGGAAGCGGTATCCGGGGATGACGGCACATTTATGTTCGAGACGCTTGCCCCGGGCGATTACACGCTTACGGTAGAGGCTCCCGGTTTCGCTACCGGACGCGTGCAGGTGAATGTGGAGGATTACATGAAAGACATATTCTTCGTGTCCCTCCAGCCTGAACTGGAAATGATGGACATCGACGAGGCCATGTTCGCGGATTTCGACATGGATGACGGCGGATATCAGCATACACCGTCGGTGCTGACGACTTCTTCGGATGTCTTCGACAATGTGGCCGGCTATGATTTCAGCCAGGTGCGTTTCCGGCTGAGAGGCTTCGACAGCAGTACCCAGGACGTATATCTGTCCGGTGTGAGGCTCAACGATGCCCTGACCGGCTATACTCCATGGTCTCTCTGGAGCGGACTGAACGAGGCTACGAGAGAAAAGGAAGTCGTGGCGGGGTCTGCATTGTCCGACTATGGCGTAGGCGGTTTCAACGGTGTGACCAACATCCTCGGCACTGCGTCTTCCATGAGGAAGGGTGCGAGATTCAGCGTTTTGACCAACAGTTCGTTCTACCGGCTGAGGCTGATGGCTTCCTATGCTACCGGAGAGTTGGACAACGGCTGGTCTTTTGCCGCCAATGTTTCTACCCGTCTCGGCGGCAATGACTGGGTGAGGGGCGTGTACTACCGTTCCTTCGCCTATTATCTGGCTGCAGAAAAGAATTTCAACGATATCCACAGGCTCAGTCTGTCCGTTTTCGGCTCTCCGGTACAGAGAGGCGCACAGAACGGCTCTACGCAGGAAGTCTATGATTTGGTCGGAAGCAATTTCTACAATTCGAACTGGGGATGGCAGGACGGCAAGATCAGGAATGCCAGAGTGAGAAACAACCATGAGCCGGTGGCAGTGCTCAAATACACTTATACACCGAGCTTCAACTGGACGCTTGATGCCACGGTCGTGTACCGTACCGGCCGCAACGGATATTCCGCCCTCGACTGGTACGATGCTCCGGACCCGAGACCTGACTATTACAGGAATCTCCCGAGCTACATGTATATGTCGGAGGCCGATTATGACAAGCGCGATGCGGAGTATCAGGCCGGCTGGGCTGCCGAGGCGTGGATGTACAATTACAACAATACCCGCCATATCAACTGGGACAAACTCTACAACGTGAACTACAACAGCCTCGACGAGGACGGCTACAAACGCTCCAAGTATATCCAGGAGGAAAGGCGCACCGACCAGAACGACCTGAACGTGGCTTTGAGTACGAAATGGATTGCAGAGCAGTATTTTACCGTGCAGGGCGGTCTTAATTTCAGATGGAACAAGACTGAATACTACAAGATTGTCAAGGATCTGCTCGGAGGAGACTATTATCTGAACATCGACCAGTTTGCGGAGCGTGATTTCGCTACGGACCCGTTGAAGATACAGAACGACCTGGATTATTATCTCGAACATGGCTCTGCCCAGAAACTCGAGCAGGGTGACAAGTACGGCTATGACTATTACGCCAATGTGAGGGATGCGAATATCTGGGCGGATTTCAGATTCCAGAAAGACAACTGGGCGGCATTTGCGGCAGCTCAGGCCGGGTACAATGCCTTCTGGAGGGACGGACTTGTCCGCAAGGGCCTCTTCCCTGACAATTCCCTCGGCAAATCCGAGGTGGCGGATTTCATAACGTACAGGGCCAAGGTCGGCGCCAGCTATACTTACGGTCCTCACAGGGTTTATCTGAATGCCGGATATTTCAACGACGCCCCTTATTTCGCCGAATCTTTCGTTTCCCCGAGAACGAGAAATACCCTTACACCGAATCTTACTACCCAGAAGACCTTGTCTGCGGACCTCAGTTATGCGTTTTCCAAGAACGGCTACAGGGTCAGGGTGACCGGTTATTATGCGACCATAAACGATCAGACAGACCTCATGAGTTTTTACGACGATTCGCAGAACTCTTTCACGAACTTTGCGATGAGCGGTATAGACGAGAGGCATGTGGGAGTGGAGCTCGGATTCGAGGTGCCTGTTCCGGTAAACGGACTGTCGATTGTAGGTGCGTTGAACTGGGGAGACTATGTTTATACTTCCACTCCGTATGTGACACAGACCGTGGATAACAGCGGAGAGCTGATCATGGACAATGAGCCGGTAGCTTACTGGCGGGCCAACAATATCTACAAGCGTGACGAGGCGGGAAATCTCGTGACCGATTCATTCGGTATCGCCGAGGTGGAGAAAGTGCAGGTGCACCATGTGGCTTCCACTCCGCAGTTAGCCGCAAGCCTCGGACTGAGCTATCGTTCGCCGAACTATTTGTTTGCCGGAATCGACGTACAGTATTTCGACAAGATGTATCTTGACATGAATCCGCTGTACCGTACCGATATGGCAGTCATGGGACCGGACAATATATGGACGGCTGTCGAGGAGGAGTACATGGCTACGCAGGAGCAGTTCCCGCATCAGTTCGTCCTGAATGCAAATATCGGAAAGTCCTGGTACATACAGAGGAAATACAATATCGGCGTTTCGTTCGAATTGAGGAATATCCTCAACAATCAGAGTCTCAAGACCGGCGGTTACGAGCAGACCCGTCTGATAGATTCCACCAACGGCGAAAGATATTACAAGTTCGATTCAAGGTATTTCTATATGTACGGAATCAACTATATGCTCAATATCTATTTCAGATTCTAAATGGGTAATCGAAAAAAGCTGAAAGTTATGAAATACGGTATTTTCAACAGAATATTTTCTCTGATTATCGCTGTGCCTGCATTGCTGTGCCTGTCTTCCTGCGAGGAATTCGGGCCGGTCTTTACCGGCAAATACGATGAGCCGGAGCCATTCAAGGTGTACACGGATGCTGATTTTGCCGACTGCGATCATGTGACTATCGCAAAGTTGAAGGAGATGTACACTGCGGGCCAGCCTTTTACCATCGAGGATGACATTTACATCAAGGGACAGGTAAACTCTTCCGACAGGCTCGGGAATTTCTACCGGAGTTTCTACATCCAGGACGGGACTTCCGGCATAGAGATAAAGGTCGGGAAAACCGGGCTGTACAATACGTACAAGCAGAATCAGTATGTATATGTAAAATGCAAGGGACTTGAACTCGGGGCATACGGCGGAATGGTGCAGCTCGGATACGAGTCATCCGATCCGAGGTACGAGACGGCATACATGGATGTCCAGCTTATAGTGGACAATCATGTATTCTGCGGGGAAATGGGTCCGGAGCTGGAGCCGATTCCGGTGTCCGATCCGCAGGATATCATCGACATGAAATATCTCGGAATGCTGTGCACCGTTACCGGACTGTCATATGCCGACGAGGTGTTCGCGATATTCCATGATGAAAATGACGAGAATATTTACGTGGGCGAAGAATACAAGGGACGCCACGGTATAAATTCCTGGGCTTTGTCCGAGAACGGATGTGCTGAATATCTGGAAAATACTACCATTTCAGCCTTGTCGGCCGCTGTGCCCGAGTATATTTCTGTCAGCCAGTATTTTTCCGTAGGCGGCACGAATACGTATCTGCAGGTACGTACGAGCGGTTATGCGAGATTTGCCGATACTCCTCTTACCGGGGATCCTGATGCGGGCGTGCCTGATGTTACCAAAAGCAGCAACGTGAGTCTTACCGGTATCATGACCATATACAACGAGAATTTCCAGTTTACTCTGAACGATCTTGATGGAGTGCAGGTCAGTGACTGACGCCTTTGCGGAAATTCCGTAAAGGTTTTGCGGAAAAAGATATTTGAGAGGGTGGCGAAAGTTTTTCAGCCACCCTCTTTTATTATCTTTTGTCATCCTCCTTTGTCATCTCGACCGCAGCCTCCCTCCTTTGTCATCTCGAGCGAGCGCAGCGAGTCGAGAGATCTACCCCACGCATTCCCGTCAGATTTTTCTGAATTTTTACATTCTTTTTCTCTTTTCGACGTCTTTTTCCTTTTACATGCTGCATCTTCGCCTTCGGGAATTCACCTTTTCATCGGCCCGGGATTCCGCCGGAGAAAAGTATCGGGATTCCATTGGAAAGAATGTTAAATTACCTAAATTTGTCAGAGCCATGAAAGAGAAAGAGGCAGGAGAAAATGCAGGAAGAAAGATAGTCGAGATAGCAGGGAAGAAAGTCAGGTACATCGACCCGTTGACGGACTGGGGCTTCAAGCGGCTGTTCGGGACAGAGGCGAACAAGGAGATACTTTCGGGTTTCTTAGAGGTGCTGTTTCCGGACAAGGTCATACGGGATATCCG
>CALUQC010000049.1 GCA_944322805.1 uncultured Bacteroidales bacterium
CGAGAGTCGGAATGTCGTCGTTTTTTTTGCTGTTATCGTTTCCATATCCCTTGTATTTGTATTGCAAATATAATACAAATGCAATTATTATGAAATATCATTTTCAACTGGTGACAACTTGTCACCAGTTCATTACCCTCCTCTTTGAGACGTTGTTTGAGCTTGGTCCAATTGTCATATAGTAAATAATCGGCTTCTTGCGGCGACTGTCCATAGTCTATCTTGCCCCTGCCGTACATGTCTAAGGTCACAATTTGTGATCTTAGACTGATTTTTAATGAGTTGTATTCCTCTAATGACAACTCGAACATAAAATCACCTTTTCGACCGCATGGCGGAGTACGAAGTGGAAAACATTGTTCCCGCTCGGCTTGAATCTGCTCATCCAATCGGCAGATGTCTCGACAAGCTCGACATGACACCGGACGGAGCCGCAGGACGGAGCCGCAGGAAGGTGCTTTTGCGGAATCCGCAAAATTTTTCATCACTATTGACGAAAAAATTTGCAGAAACGCAAATCTTGACTATCTTTGCAATCCGTTTCCAAAACGACAGTTCTTTTGAACACTTGCGAAGTTTTATTTTGCTGTAGTTTCAAGGCGGACAACTGACGAGGAAGGGAGTTTACTTTTGTAAATGACCGACCGAGGATAGGCAGTCCAACGAAGAAGATGCACAAAAGAAACGAGTAACGGGAGCTTAGCTCAGTTGGTTTAGAGCGTCTGCCTTACAAGCAGAGGGTCGGGGGTTCGACTCCCTCAGCTCCCACCACCCGAAAGGGCAATAAAAAACCTGGAGTCATCGGACTTCAGGTTTTTTGTTTTATTCAAGGGAGAAACTGACGCTCACATTACCCTTCCTGCCGCTGCGGCAAGTCCTTCAGGATTGGTTATCCGTCCCTAACGGGTGTAGCTGTAGCCTGACGAGAAAGTTTCGTAGAAAAGTACGATGCAGGACGAGCCGTTTCATATCATTTCAGATATTGCTTGTAAAATTCCACTATTGGGCTTTTTCGCCATGCACTATCAGCACGGCACTGCGTATTTCATCGCTGTAGGCCAGGATGGGCATGTTGAGGAGTGAAAGCGAGGAAGTAGCATTCCATCCGAGGCCCGAATTTATGGAACGCGGATGGTAGCCTTGATGCCGTACCGCTGTCGCTTTCTGTCTTGTGGAGATATGTGCCGAGTCCGTAATAATATGCGATGGTCAGGTGCATGACTATTTCGTATCTGTAATTGTTGCCGGGGGCGCGCAGTGCACCCTGCACCATCTTCATGTAGTTTTCCACCGCCTCCATGTGCTGTTTTTCCATCGGGTAGAAACCCTGCTTCATGACACTGACTATCATTGGCACCTTGTTTCCCACCGGAAAGTCCGCGAGGAATGAAGATGACTTCCGAACTGCGGGATAGGCCTGCGTTTCGAATTCAAGCACAGAATGAATATCCGGATAGACTACGGCTTCGGAAAAGGTACTTCCGGCTTTGTGGTACAGTTTGCGGAAGCCTTCTGAGCACAGGCGGGCAGTATCATTGCATCGTCGAACATTTTCCTGTAAACATCGGCCTTGGCTTCTATCGAAAGAGGGTAGGCCCTTGAAGACGACGGCATCCTCCACAGCCTGAACTCCGGTGCCTCCCGGATTTTCCCTGCCGGCCCGTTCCCGGAAGCCTCCCTGCCGGCAGACCAGTCTTCTGAAAGGAAATGTCCGGAAACGAATTCTCCCGTTTGCGGAACATCGCAGTGCAGGGCGGCAGCAGCCGTTTCGGCCGCCTTTTGGCCGGTAGCCGCCAGAATATGGCATTGCGGTATCCGCGAAAGAAGTTTTTTCAGGTCGGTAGGGACAACTATCTCGAGAAACTTGTCTGACGCATTGTCTTTCAGCCTCCTGACTTGTGTGGCCGTATCGTACAGGGCGATTCCTTTTCCGGCGCAGAATCCGGTGATTGCATCCTTGTCGAAATGTTTCCCGTCCCGCGCGACGAAATGCGATTTGTCTCCGAAGAACACCATGCCGAATATGCGCCACATGTCATTGTTGAAATTCGGATAGAAAAAATCCATCGACCATCTTTCCCGTTTCGGAGGAAAACTCCCGAGCATGAGTATTCTCGCGTTTCCCGGGAGGAAAGGCTCCAGCGGGTGATTCTCAGTTTTCATCATCAGCCAGATACTCTTTTCTGAACATGTCCAGAAACAGCAGGAACAGCGATACTAAAAGCGGACCGAAAATGATGCCGATAAAGCCGAACATCTGCAATCCGACCACTACTCCGAAAATCGTTATCAGCGGGTGGGTGTCTGCCAGCTTCTTCTGCAGGATAAAACGGAACAGATTGTCGCTCTGAGAGATGAAAATGGCTCCGAACAACAGTATCCCTATGGCCTTTCCCCACATCCCGAGCACGATGTAATATATGCCTATCGGTATCCAGACCACCATGGTGCCCACTATCGGGACTATCGAGCAAAGTCCGGTGAGGAATGCCGAAAGGAATGCGTTAGGCACACCGAAAGCCATGTAGCCTATCCATGCTATCAAGCCCTGTATCAGTGCAATGAGTGGAATGCCGATAGCGTTCGACTTTACCATCACGTTGACCTTTTCGATGGTTTCCTGCTTGTTTATCTTTTTCATCGGAATCAGCGACGACAGATAGTTTTCCATCTGCTTTCCTCCTGTAAGCAGGAAGAACAGAACGATGATGGCGGCCAGGATATTTATGAAGAAATCACCGATTCCGCCGATTATGGACTGTCCGAAAGCGGTCAGCTTTCCGGCTGCAAACGCTATGTTCTTTTCGGATATGAGGTCGATTCCGGTTTTTTCCTTGACAATGCCGATGACCTGCATGGCCGGCGCGATGATATCATTCGTATTCCAGTTGACCTGCTGCAGCTTTGATATGATGAACCATACCAGGAGAGACAGCGGGACAATGATGAAGAGCACCACGGCTATGACAATCAGCGTCGCGGAGAGCGCCGGGCGTCCCGTCTTTTCGGCAAGCCTGAATGCCGGCTTCCTCAGCAGGATGTAAAGGGTGAGTGCGCCGAGTATGCCGCTGAAGAATATGCGGGCATGATTGAAAAGTATTATGCCCAATCCGAATATCAGAATCAGCAGGGCGCATTCCCATATCAACTCCCTGCTGATTGCCCGTTTTCCGTTTTTTTCTGCCATTTCCGAAGTATAAGTCCGTTACGGGCGGATCAAAATGGAAGTGACCCGCCCTTTCCTGTGGCTCAGAACAGTTCGTCGAGCTTGTCGTAAAGTTCCTGGCTTTCTCCCACGAACACGTCCACGATTTTCCCGTCCTTGTCAATAAGGACTTTGGTAGGGAAGCCGTCCACGGCATACATGTTGAGTACGTCGTTTGCATCTCCGTTGTAGAGATTGGTCCATTTCAGGCCTTCTTCCTCTACCGTCTTTTTCCATACTTCCTCCGAATCGCGGCAGTTGATGCCTATGAACTCTATCCTGGAGGAATATTTGTCATAGTATTTCTTCATGTCCGGCATGCCTTTCATGCACCAGTAGCACCATTTGCCCCAGAAGTCGAGCAGGACGTATTTCCCCTTGAACGAGGAGAGGCTCCGCACGTTGCCCTCCAGGTCTTTCAACGCGAAGTCCGGAGCATCCTTGCCCGGCTGGATGTTGGCCTTGTTCTTTTCCTTGAGGATTGCAGCCGCGAAACCGTCTGCGATGTCGGACAGAAAATCTCCCATCGCGCTTTCCTTTACATTCTTGCCCAACAGATTATAGGAATCCAGCCCTTGCTGCGGATTCATGTAGGCGGTGAGGTAGCCGGAAGTGATGTCGTTCGGATTGTTCTTTACGTAGTCGGCGAAAACACTGTCCTTTTCAGCCATAAGGCTTTCGTATTCGGCGTTGAGGCCCTGCTGTCCGAGGATGTCGTTCTCCGCTATGCCCTCGGCCTTTTTGTAAAGTGCGTCGAGCTTGTCCATGAATGTATTGTAGCCGTCGAACTTTTTCAGGCCTTCATATATTTTCGAGCCGCTGTAGACCGGATCATAAATGCTTCCTGAAATCCGCACCTTGTCTCCCGGCATGAAAGTGATGGGATGTTCGGTCCCGCGGGCCTGGTCGGCCAACGGAAATATGTACACCCAGCAGAAAGCGGTATCCTTGAAATTTACGGCTATTTTGCCGTTGTCGGCAACAATGGTGTCCACGACAGTCGGAGCATTCTTGCCGGGCTCAAATACATATACTGCCAGGGAATCGTTCGTGATATCGTCAAGCGTCCCGCAGATGTCGGGACCTGAATTGCAGCTCATCGTCATTGCACCGCACACGGCCGTTGCCGCTATGGCGGCAGCATTGAAATTTTTTTTCATCGTATCTTGTTTTGAATTAATCAGGTTTCAGCCGGACCGGAATAACCGTAGTGTTTTTCTGTCCGTTTTCTGCAAAGATAATATTATCTTCGTATTCTGAAAATTTTTGGAATGATAGTATGTATAGCTGAAAAGCCGAGTGTGGCAAGGGAAATAGCCGGTGTATTGGGCGCTACGAGGAAAATGGACGGCTATATGGAGGGCAACGGATATCAGGTGACCTGGACTTTCGGCCATTTGTGCACCTTGAAGGAGCCGCATGACTACAATCCGCAGTGGAAAATCTGGATGCTTTCGTCCCTGCCGGTAATCCCGGATCGTTTTGGTATTAAACTAATTGAAAATGAAACATATAAACGTCAGTTCGAAATCATAAGGTCCCTGATGCGGAATGCCGACGAGATAGTGAACTGCGGTGATGCCGGACAGGAGGGGGAGCTTATCCAGCGCTGGGTGATGCTGAAAGCCGGTGCGAGGTGCCCTGTAAAGCGGCTTTGGATTTCATCGCTGACAGAGGAATCCATCAGGGAGGGATTTTCCCGCCTCAGACCGGAAAGCGATTTCAAGCTGCTGTATGAAGCCGGGCTGGCCAGGGCTATCGGCGACTGGATATTGGGAATGAACGCTACCCGGCTCTATACGCTGAGATATGGCGGAAACCGGAAAGTCCTGTCGATAGGGCGTGTCCAGACCCCTACGCTGGCGATGATCGTCAAGCGCCAGCATGAGATAGACAATTTCGTCCCGTCTCCGTACTGGGAATTGAAGACTGTCTACAGGAATGTCATCTTTTCGGCCGCAAAAGGCAGGTTCGACAGCCGGGAAGACGGAGAAAAACTGCTTGAGGAAGTGTCGGGAAAGGACTTCCGCGTGACCGGCGTTTCCGAGAAAAAAGGCAGGGAAGCGGCTCCGAGACTTTTCGACCTGACATCTTTGCAGGTGGAATGCAACAGGAAGCATGCCTTCAGCGCTGACGAGACGTTGCGGCTCATACAGTCGCTTTACGAAAAGAAAGTCACTACATATCCGAGGGTGGATACCACATATCTGAGCGACGACATTTATCCGAAGGTCCCGAAAATCCTGGCGGGACTTGCAGGCTACGAGGAGCTGACGCAGCCGTTGAAGTCGGTCAAACTGCCTAAAAGCAGGAAGGTCTTCGACAATTCCAAGGTGACGGACCATCATGCCATCATTCCGACCGGCGTCTCTCCTGCGGCCTTGTCTCCTGACGAGAAAAAGGTTTTCGACATGATAGCGAGGCGTTTCATCGCGGCGTTTTATCCGGACTGCGAGATTTCCACGACCACCGTATCCGGGAAAGTGGAAAATGTGGAGTTCAAGGCCACCGGGAAAAGAATCGTGAAGCCGGGATGGAGGACTGTTTTCGCTGTCCGGAGTGACGATGCCGCCTCTCCGGACAATGAGGGAGCCGACGGCAGGCAGGACGGCGCGGTTAGTGACAACGGTATTCTTCCGGAATTCCGGACAGGGGAGAGCGGCCCGCATTCTCCCCAGCTGAAAGAGACCTGGACCACCCCTCCGAAGCCATACACCGAGGCTACCTTGCTGAGGGCCATGGAAACTGCGGGAAAGACGGTGGATAATGACGAACTCAGGGATGCGTTGAAAGAAAACGGCATAGGGCGTCCGTCCACACGTGCAGCCATTATCGAGACCCTGTTCAAGCGCAACTATATAAGAAAGGAGCGCAAGAGCCTTTACCCGACCCGGACGGGCGAGGAACTGATAGGCACTATCCGTGACGGACTTCTGAAAAGCGCAGAACTTACCGGGCTGTGGGAAAAGAAGCTCAGGATGATAGAAGCCGGGACGTACAGTGCCGCAGATTTCCTTTCAGAGTTGAAGTCAATGGTACGGACAATAGTAATTGATGTACTTTCTTCTTGAAAAAATCGAGTTTGGCACGGATATTGTTAATTTTCCGGTCGTGCTGGTCAAGAGTTATCCCAAACTTTTACAGCATGTTGGTTATTAGTTTTAGTGTTATTAATTATGTGGTTAGTATGAGGGTCTGCACGTGAGTGTCGATTCTCATTTTTTTATGCCCTTTTCATTGTTTTTCTGAAACGGAGCCAGTACAGCAGCCCGGCAGTCGTCAGTCCGAGCGGGAACGACATCCAGATGCCCGTGATACCCCAGCCGCACAGGAATCCGAATATATATCCTGCCGGCAGGGATATCAGAAAATATGCTATGAATGCTATGCCCACTACTGGCTTTACATCCGAAATCCCTCTGAGGGCATTCGAATATGCGCACTGCATGCCGTCTCCGAACTGATATATGATGAACGGAATCACTAACTGCGCTACAATGGCGGCCACTTCCGGATTCTCGGAGAAAAGCCCGCCTATGCTGCGCCTGAATAGGAAAATTACGGCAGATACGACTGCCGCCATCATCAGTATCAGCTGGAAACCTGCGCTGACGGAGTTCCTGACGTTCCGGATATCCCCCTGTCCGAGAAAATAACTGGAGCGCACCGCAATGGCCGCAGCCATGCCGTAGTAGAGCATGAAACCGAGCTGGCCTACGGTCAGCATCACCTGGTGGGCGGCCAGGGACAGAGTGCCGAGCCATCCCACCATGATGGTCGCCAGGCTGAAAGAGCCGGTTTCCATCCCCATCTGCAGGCCGACAGGCCATCCGAGCCTGTTAAGCGCGCTGAAATCCTTCCTGTTTGTCCTGCTTTCCATAAAGCCCGTGCGGTACGGAGCATATTTTTTCGAGAAGAAGAAAATGCCGGCGAATATCAGCACCGTTATTATCCTGGATACGAGAGTGGAGATTCCGGCTCCGAGCAGCCCCATCTCCGGACATCCCAATTTCCCGAAAATCAGGCACCAGTTCCCGAAAATGTTCACGACATTGCTCAGAAGCAGAATCCACATGGGCGTGACCGTATCGGTAATCCCGTCGGCAAACTGCTTGAATGCGTTGAAAAGCAATACCGGCAGCAGGGATGCCAGCAGGACGATAAAATACGGCTTGATCAGCGACAGCAGTTCCTCCGGCTGCCCGAGTTTGTCCACATTGAAATATACGGCGGACATGAGCAGGACCAGCAGGACGGCTACCAGGGAATTGGCGGCAAGGCTGTTTTTCAGCATTCCGCCCACCCCGGCATAATCCGATTTCGCGTACAGCTTGCCTACTACGGGCGTCAATCCATAGGAAAACCCCGTCGAAAAAATAATGACGAGGTTGAATAAATTGTTTACGAAACTTGCCGCTGCCAAATCTTCCGTCCTGTAATGCCCCACCATCATTGTATCGGCGAAGCTCACCAGGATGATGCCTAACTGGCCTATGATAATCGGCAGTCCGAGACTTGCCAGCGGTCCGTAGTGGCGTGAAAAATTACTGGATACCATTCATCGTTGCGAAAAATTCTTCATTGGAAACCGTTTTTTCGAGCCTGTCTTTCAGAAATTCCATGGCTTCTACGGAATTCATGTCGGCCAGGTAGTTCCTCAGAATCCATATCCGGTTGCTCTGTTCCTGCGTGTACAGGAGATCGTCGCGGCGGGTGCTGCTCATGGTTACGTCCACTGCCGGGAATATGCGTTTGTTTGCCAATTTCCTGTCGAGCTGGAGCTCCATGTTGCCGGTGCCTTTGAATTCTTCGAAAATGACGTCATCCATCTTGGATCCCGTATCCGTAAGCGCCGTGGCCAGGATGGTCAGCGACCCTCCGTTTTCGATGTTGCGGGCGGCTCCGAAAAATCTTTTCGGCTTGTGGAGCGCATTTGCATCCACTCCTCCGGAGAGCACCTTTCCAGATGCCGGCTGTACGGTGTTGTAGGCTCTTGCGAGTCTTGTGATGGAGTCAAGGAAAATCACCACGTCATGTCCGCATTCCACTAACCTCTTGGCTTTTTCCAACACCATGTTTGCGACCTTGACATGTTTTTCCGCCGGCTCGTCGAATGTCGAGGCCACGACTTCCGCCTTTACGCTGCGGGCCATGTCCGTCACTTCTTCCGGACGCTCGTCGATAAGGAGCACGATCATGTAGACTTCCGGATGATTGTCCGCGATGGCGTTCGCTATGGCCTTAAGCAGCATTGTCTTACCTGTTTTCGGCTGAGCCACGATCAGTCCCCTCTGGCCCTTTCCTATCGGGGTGAACATGTCCACTACCCTGCAGGAGAGGTCGTTGTGACCGTTGCCGAGCAGGTTGAATTTTTCATTCGGAAACAGCGGTGTCAGGAAGTCGAACGGAATCCTGTCCCTTATGAATTCCGGAGTCCTGCCGTTTATGTACTTTATCTTTACGAGAGGGAAATATTTGTCGCCTTCGCGCGGAGGCCTGATTTCTCCGGTCACCGTGTCGCCTGTTTTCAGGGCATTGCTCTTTATCTGGCCTACCGATACGTATATGTCGTCAGGAGAGTTCAGGTAATTGTAGTCGGAGGACCTGAGAAAACCGTATCCGTCCGGCATGATTTCGAGGACTCCGGTAGCTTCCACCACGCCGTCGAACTCTATTTTCTGATGATATTGCGGACGCTGCTGGCTCTGGTAAGCCTCGTCCTGTTTCCGCTCCTGATACTGGTATTTGTTGTTCTGCGGATAATTCACCGCCTGTACCGGCAGGTTCTGTACGGGAGCATTGTCCTGTCCGGAATTCCGCACTTCCGCCGTTTCGTCTCCTGCGGCATTTCCCTGTCTCGGGATTCTGGCTCTCTTGCGCTTTTCTCCGTTGCCGGAAGCGTTTGCCACTCTGCCGTCCTGCTGCTGGACACCGGCTGCCTGGTCTTCTTTCTCCGCAGCCGGACTCGTCTCTGTCTTTTCCGTATCTGCCTGGACGGAGCGAGGTGCAGGCATGGCATTCTCTTTCCCGTTCACTGTCTCCGGGGTGTCGGCTGCTTCCGCCTTTTTCTCTCCTTTCTTCCTCCTCACAGGCTTGGCTGCAGCGGCTTCCTGATTCTGGGCTGTTCCCGTAGCCTGCTGTGCGTTCTGGGAGTCCGCATTTTCCGCCGGAGCCGTTTTCTTTCCCGGCTTGCGGCCTCTGCGTTTCGGCTCTGCCTGCTCCGGTGCAGCCTTCGCCGCAGCCTTTGGGGTCATGCCGTCTTCCACAGTTCCTGCCGTTGTGTCCTGGACGGTGACGGCTGCCTGCTGCTTCTTCGGCCGGCCCCTCTTGGGTTTTTCCGGTGCGGAATGTGCGTTTATTGCAGCTTCGCGGTCCAGTATCAGGTAGGATATGTCCTTTTTCTCCATCTTTTTTGTAACGTGAATGCCTAATTCCTTGGCCACAGCGCGGACCTGCTCGAGATCCATTTCATTCAAATCGAAAATATTGTGCATAAATATAAAAGTGTATTCTGTTCAGACAGTAAAAGATATGCAATCCGGGAAGTCCTCGATGCTTTTCTCAAAGCAGACAAGATTCGTTCAAAGACTTCGCAAAGTTAACCATTCCATCCGAAATTCCAAGAAAACCCTCGTAAAATCGATGCTGAAATATGCTATGAGCCCTCTTCCGAAGTTAATTATCCCAGTAGCTCGTACTTTTCTTGAAGCGCAGGAGGTCGGAAAGTGCCGCTGCATTCGCGGCAATCTTGAATGACCAGGATTCCCACTGTCCGCTCGGTATCCAGGAGAATGTGATGTTGAAGCAATGCAGGTCATATGTAGCGCTCAGCTGTGTCGTGGACATCTTGAATGCCATGATATCGAAGTTGGTCGACAACTGGAGCGAAAGCGCCGGAGTCAGTTTCAGGTTGCCTGACACGCCGAGTGTCTGCGTATGCCTGTGATTCGTGATAAGCTGTCCGTTCGAATTCTGGTAGGAGCGGCTGTAACTGTATGAATAGTTGAAGTTCAGCGACCACGGCGCATTCGGATTCATGTAGTACAGCCATCCGCCCGGTATGTATTCCCCGGTGATGGGGTGGTAGTATATCTTTGTGTATTCGTTCGCCGGATTTCCGCCCGCCTGTGCCGAGCCGTCGTTTCCGTTGGTCTTGCCTTCGCCGGAAATTGAGTAGGAAATGGACGCATTCGCGCTCGTGAGTCTCACCGGTTTGCTCCAGCCCTGGGTCTGGACATTGAATTTGTTGTACTTGCGTCCGTTCGAGTCGATGGCATAAGGATCGAGCACCATGCTTGCGCTGATGCCGACCTTGTTGAACACCGAGGTGGACATGGATATGTTTATGTTGCTGAGATTCAGCGAGTCTGCCAGCAGGTTGTAGCTGGTGCTTAGGGTCAGCTGGTCTATCAGCTTTATTTTCTTTTCACCCTTGCCGGTGGTATCTCTAAGGTCCCGGACCTTCGCTTCCAGGTTGTTTCCTATCGACAGGCTGATGCTTCCGGTTTCACCTCTCGACGGCGGGGAATAAATCTGGCCGGAATATATATTATAGTCATGCGTCTGCTGCACCCCGTTCCTGTCCACATAGCTGAGTGTCCTCCAGCCGTTGAAGTAAGTTCCTTTTTCCGGGCTGTAGGAGAACGATACGGACGGGGTGATGACATGCCTTATGGCCTGGATCTTACGATGTTTTCCGAAATTGAACAGACCGTAAAGCCTCGTGCTGGCCGAGATGCTTCCGGAATAGGTGTGCGTGGCTCCGAACTTGCTGAACTGGTCGCCTTCTATTTCTTCTATTTCATCGGTGTCGGGATTGTAGACCTGTTCCGTAGCCCTGAAAAACCAGTTCATTCCGTAGCTGATGCTCGGGGTGAAATTTATGTACTTGAACAGGGTGAAGTCCGGAAGGCCGATGCTGAAACTGTGGGTCATGCCGTTCTGGAACTTGTTCAGAAACCCGGGCTGGTTGAATTCTGATGCCTTGAAGTTTATCTTGTTCTGCAGCGTGGTGTTGTAGCTGAGCGAAAATCTTTCGTAGAAGCGTTCCTTGCCGACCCTGTTTTTCCTTTTGAACGGATAGAAACGGCTCACCGAAAACGTGAGGTTAGGCAGGGTGAAGGAGTATGAACTGTCGATGGAGTTCTGATTGTGCAGGGCATTGACCGACAGGTTGAATTTTCCGTTCCAGTTTTTCGAATACGAGATGGATGAGGAAATCTGGTTCTGCAGGGCTTCGGTGACGGATGTCGAGTTGTATCTGCTGTTCGACGGGCTGGAAAAGTTCACCGATGCGCTGAACGATGTCCCCGGCCTGGCCTTGGAATCCTGGGAATGGCTCCATCTGACTCCGAAGTTCCTTGTCTGCATGAAGTCCGTGCTGCCTTTCTCCCCGGTCTGGTCGTTCGAATAGTTGATGGAAAAATTACCTGTACATTTGTAGTTGACCTTGTACCTCGAGTCCACCTGTGCGGCCCAGGAGCCGAGAGTGTAGATGTCTCCCGTCACGGCTATGTCGAAATAGTCGCCGATGACGAAATACATGCCGGCATCCCTCAGATAGAAGCCCCTGGCTGCTTCTTCGCCGAAGGTCGGCATAAGCATTCCCGTAGCCCTGTCCGGCCTTTTCGGAATGAAGCCGAAAGGCAGTATGACGGGAAACAGGGGAACGTCCTCAATGACAGGATATGCAGGTCCGAATACAGTTTTTTGGGAGGGCTTGGTCATCACTTTCGCCGCGGTAAGATGCAGGTAATAGTGCGGATGCTCGGCATCGCAGACCGTGTATTTGCCGTTCGTGACGTTGATGGACTTGTCCGGCATCATCTTTATGTTCTTCCCGTGCAGGATTCCGTCCTGCTCCTGTGTCACCATGTTGCTGATGCGTGCTTTCCCGGTATCGAAATTATACCGCAGCTCTTCCATCGTATATGTCTTGTCGCCCTGGGTCATCGTAGGCATTCCGGTAATCAGTCCGGTAGAGTCTTTCGTGCCTCTGGCATATACCGTCTTGGTCTGTATGTCGTACTCCATGTAGTCGGCCGACAGCTCCATGTCCTGATATTTGACCTTGACGTCGCCGTAGTAGTAGATCATGCGCTTCCCGTCCGTGAAATCCTCGATGATGGAGTCCCGGGCGGTAGTATATGCCGGCATGTCCAGGGAACTTTTCCCGAGCATGTCCAAAGAGTCCTGCCTGGCTATGGAATCGGCGAGGGCCGTCGAGTCGAGGACCGCCTGCATCGAATCGCTGACGGCCGGCAGCGTGTCGGCTTTCGCCTCGATACGCTCGGCCCTCTGGCGCATTCTTCTGGACCTCCTGTCATCCTGCGATGAGACAGTGAAAGAACTCAGAATCAGCATCACGATCACTGCAAGAAACAGTTTGTCCTTATATCCGTTCACCGGCCCTGATTTATATTGTGACATTAAATCTCTCTATATTCAGCAAAAATTCATATTTTTGCAAGGCGCAAATTTATAACTAATTTCAAATATTACCAAATGATGCCGCTCGAATGAAAACCATACGATATATCAGCATAATCTGTCTCCTGCCGTTTTTCCTGCTTCACGTTCCGGAGGCTTCGGGCAAAGACGGAGACCTGAGACTGGGAACTGTCGTTATCGATGCAGGGCACGGCGGCAAGGATCCCGGATGCGTAAGCCGGGACGGGCGCGTGTATGAAAAGAACATAAATCTCGACATAGCGAAAAAGTTAGGAGCCAAAATCAGCGCGGCATATCCGGATGTAAAGGTTGTCTACACGAGATCCACCGATGTTTACGTGACGTTGAACAACAGGGCGGCGATAGCCAACAGAAATAATGCCAATCTTTTCATCTCGATTCACGTGAATGCTGCCACGGCCTCCAGCGCGCATGGCTTTTCGACCCATATCCTCGGTTACGACAAACTCTCGTCGAACATGGACGTATGCCGCCGGGAGAACTCCGTGATAATGCTCGAGGAGGACTATACCACTGATTATCAGGGATTCGACCCTAACGATCCGGAATCATTCATTTTTTTCAACCTGATGCAGAACGCCTTTTACGAGCAGAGCCTTACGTTTGCCGCAGAGGCTGACAGGGAATTGGTGAAAGGCCCCGTAAAGCACAGCAGGGGAGTGTCACAGGATCCTTTCTGGGTGCTGTGGAGCACGAAGATGCCGGCCGTGCTCGTGGAGGTGGGCTTCATGTCGAATGCTTCCGACCTGAAAGTCCTTAATTCTCCGGCGGGCAGGACGGAAATCGCCCAGAGGCTGTTCGATGCCTTCAAAAGATTCAAGGTAAAGTACGATGCGAGCATGGATTTTTCCGCCGGACCGGCCGTGCAGGCGGAGACGGGCGCCGTGCAAATGCCGGCAAGCAAGGAATTCGGAGTCCAGATCTTCGTTTTGAGCAAGATGCTTGAAAAAGACGACAAGGCATTCAAGGGTTACAGCGCCGAGGCGGTGAAAACCGGAGACGTGTATAAATATATAATAAAGGTATCGACGGAGAATGAGGCGCGGGCTCTTTTCAAGAAAACGAAAAGGCTGTTCCCGGGATCATTCCCCGTAAAAATAGAAAACGGAAGGGTGTCGGCCCTTTAGGATCGCATACCGCGGGGCAGGTCCTCCGGGCGATGCGGGATTATATTGATTCGTTATGAAAAAGGAACTGAAAACCGGGATTTTGGCGACAGCCGTACTTGTCGCGACAATTTTCGTGATAAACTTTCTGCGCGGAAAGGACATTTTCAACAGGGAATACGAGCTCGTGTCGTTCTACGAGGATGTGCAGGGCCTCCTGCCGTCTTCTCCGGTGTTCATAAAGGGCTTCAAGGCAGGGACAGTGTCCGGAGTGGAATATGACAAGTCCAAGGGCGGCTTCGATGTCACCTGTGTCATTTCCCGCGATTTTCCCGTTCCGGAGGATTCCCGCATGACGGTGTACAGCGCGGATCTTATGGGAGGAAAGGCTGTCAGAATAGATCTGGGGTCGTCCCGGAATATGGCCGGGGACGGTGATGTCCTGGAGTCGTCGGTGTCGCCTGACATGCTTTCATCCATAGCTTCCGGCATCGAGCCGCTGATAAGCAAGGGCTCGGAGGTCCTCGAGAATCTTGACAGCGCCTTGTTGAATCTGAATCTTGTCCTCTCGGCCGAGAACAGGGCGTCGCTGAGAAGCATAATGGTCCATCTGGACCGGACAGTCCGCGAGGTGGAGAGTATAGCAGGTGCGGTCGGGGAGAGGTCGTCCGATATCGACAGTATCATCTCGAATCTTGACTCCTTTTCAGCGAAACTCGACGAGGTGGCCGAAAAAGCCGACACAGCCGTATCCGGAATCGGAAACGTTGCGGTCCGCCTGGAGAAGTCGGATATCGAAGGCGTGGTATCCGGTTTCAATTCCCTTCTCGGGAAAATCCAGGATACGGAGGGGACGGTCGGGAAACTTATCAACGAAGACAGCGTTTACAATTCCGTTGATTCGCTGCTTGTGAATATTGACAGACTGGTGCGGAAAATCGAGCAGAATCCGAAAAAATATTTGAAAATATCCGTATTCTGACGCGTCAGCACGTGATATGTATCTAAAATTCAATTTGGAATTATTCTAAATACCTAATATGGTATAATTCAACGATATTAAGAAAATGTTAAGTTGTAACTTATTTGATTTCAACTAATTATAGTTACAACCGTTTCCCGGAGAAGCAAACGTTTAGATGTAAAAAAAAGATAATAAACAATAGACAGCCGGTATTTTTTCTGAAAAATTTTTCCTCATCTTTGTGCTCGGTTTTCGATTTCAGCTAACCTGATAATTGTTTTACTCCAGATGTCTCAAGATACGCACATATTGATTTGGAACCGCTGTCTGAAAATGATAGAGCAGATCGTGAATCCGAGGGCTTTCGAAACCTGGTTCAAGCCGATCTCTCCCGTATCGTTCGAAGAGGGCGTACTTACCATAAACGTGCCTTCCGAATTTTTCCGGGAATATCTTGAAGAATATTATCTGGATGTCCTGAAAAAGACGCTGAAAAAGGAGATAGGGGCGGATGCGAAGTTAGTGTACAGCGTGGCTCCCGTCAGGGTGCAGCCCCCGATGGAATATCCTGCGGCCCACTGCAATACTCCGGAGAACAAGCCCATAACAGTGCCTACATACAGGCATTCCGGGAGTCCGAATCCTTTCGTCATACCCGGTATCCAGAGGGTGAAAATCAGCAGCCAGCTGGATCCGAAGAAGTGTTTTGCCAACCTTGCCATAGGGGAATGCAACAAGATGGGTATAACGGCGGGCGAAAGCATTGCCAAATATCCAGGCAAGACGGCGTTCAACCCGCTTTTTCTTTTCGGCGGACCCGGACTGGGAAAAACTCATATCGCCCATGCCATAGGTATTGCCATAAAGGAGAAATATCCTGACCTCGTCGTACTGTACGTGCCTGCAAACAGATTCAAGACGCAGTACATGGAGGCCGTGAACGTGAAGAACAACCTTACGGACTTCCTTGCATTCTACATGCGGATGGACGTGCTGATTATCGACGATATTCAGGACATGTCTTCTCCGGGCACGCAAAATGCCTTTTTCCAGATATTCAACCATCTGCACCAGGCTGGAAAGCAGCTGATATTCACTTCCGACAGGGCGCCGGCGGACTTGCAGAATTTCGAGGAGCGTCTGTTGTCCCGGCTTAAATGGGGGCTTTCGGTGGAGCTTCAGAGACCGGATTTCGCCACGCGGCTTTCCATGCTGAAGTCACGCAGTTTCCGTGAAGGGGTAAAGTTGGACGATGACGTGCTGATATTTTTGGCAAGCCGGATTACTTCGAATTTCCGCGAGCTGGAGGGCGCGCTCATTTCTCTGATAGCGCATGCCACGTTTGCCCACAAGGATATAACGGTGGATCTTGCCGAGGAGGTTACCGCCAAGATTGTGGGGGAGCAGAAGAATGACATATCCATGGACAAGGTGCAGAAGGCTGTCTGCCAGTATTTCAATATCACCATGGACAACCTTCTGTCCAAGTCACGCAAGCGTCAGATCGTCCAGGCCCGTCAGATAGCCATGTACATGAGCCGGAACCTGCTTAAATGCTCGCTGTCCGCGATAGGTGCGGAACTCGGTGGAAAGGATCACTCTACGGTGCTGCATTCATGTACTGCCGTCCAGGATCAGATGAGTGTGGACAAGACGTTCCGCCAGTATGTTTCCGATATAGAGAAAATGCTGGTCCCGGCGAAGGGTTAGCGCCTTCGGCAGGCCAGTTCTGAAAAACAAGCCGATATGAATTCGAAAAAAGTTCTCGATCTGTTCAAGGAAATCACCAAAGTTCCTCGCGAATCGGGGCATGAGGAGCAGATAATAGCTTTCCTGCAGCATTTTGCCCGGGAGCATTCTCTCGAATGCCGGACTGATGAGGCGGGGAATGTCGTTATTGTGAAGCCTGCCTCCAGGGGCTGCGAAAACAGGCCCGTTGTTGTCCTGCAAAGCCATTCGGATATGGTGTGCGAGAAAAATTCGGGAGTGGAGCATGATTTTTCCAGGGATCCGATAAAATATGTCATCGAAGACGGTTGGATGACAGCCAAGGATACCACTCTCGGAGCAGACTGCGGTATAGGAATGGCCGCACAGCTTGCCGTTTTGGAGAGCGATCTGGAAACGGGCCGGATCGAGTGCCTTTTTACTGTGGCGGAAGAAACCGGACTGGATGGGGCGAAGGCTCTGAAGCCCGGTTTTATTACCGGTAAAATCCTTATAAACCTGGACTCGGAGGATGAAGGCGAACTGTTCGTCGGCTGTGCGGGAGGTCTGGATACGACTGCGGTTTTCCGGTACGTGGAGCAGGCTGCGGAGCCGGGGCTCGACAAGGCGCTTGTAAGAATATGCAACGGTATCGGAGGACACAGCGGAGATGACATAGACAAGGGCAGGGCGAATGCGGTCCAGCTCCTTGCCCGCTTTCTGTATGCGCATCCGGAACTCGGTCTGTGCAGCATTGACGGAGGCAACAAGCGAAATGCCATTGCCAGAGAGGCGAAAGCCGTAGTGGCGGCCCCGGATGCCGCAGTCCTGACGGAGGCGGTCGCAAGTTTCGGGGATGTCTTGAAGGATGAATATGCTGCCGGAGATCCTGACTTAAGGACGGAATGCAGGCTGCTCGGAAAGACGTCAGCTGAGGACAGAATCATCGAGCCGCGGGTCGCCGGAGCATTGGCAGCCTCGCTTTTCGGCGCTCCACACGGGGTGTTGGCCATGAGCGGGGACATAAAAGGCTTGGTCGAGACTTCGACCAATCTTGCTTCCGTCAAGATGACGGACAAGGGCGTGATAACGGTCGGAACGAGCCAGAGAAGTTCTGTCACGTCGGAAAGACAGGCGGCTGGCAGCAAGGTGGAAGCCGTTTTCAGGCTTGCCGGGGCGGAAGTTTCGCACGGGTCGGAATATCCGGGATGGAAGCCGGATATGGATTCGGAACTTTTGCGCATATGCAAGGCGTCCTATAAGAGACTTTTCGGGACGGACCCGGTGGTAAGGGCGATACATGCCGGATTGGAGTGCGGACTCTTCCTCGACATATATCCTGACCTGGACATGATTTCATTCGGTCCGACACTGCGGGGAGTGCATGCTCCGGGTGAAAGGCTGGAGCTGGCATCGCTCGACAGATTCGTGGCGCTGCTTGCGGATGTGATAACACAAATAAGATAACCCGTTATGGCCCTGATAGCTCCATCCATGCTTTCCGCAGATTTCCTCCATCTGGAAAAGGATGTGGAATTCGTGAACAGACATGCCGATCTGTTCCACCTCGACATAATGGACGGGGTTTTCGTCCCGAATATTTCCTATGGTTTCCCCGTGGTGGAGGCCATAGCTTCAGCGGCCTCGAAACCTCTTGATGTCCATCTGATGATAGTCAGACCGGAAAACTATGTGGAGCGATTCGCGAAAGCAGGCGCCGGCATGCTGAGTTTCCATCTCAATGCGACGGAAAATCCCGGGGACGTCGTGGCTCTCATTCACGAGAACGGGCTCAAGGCCGGTATTGCCATAAATCCGGACATTGCCGTGGAACGGCTTTTCCCGTATCTTCATGTCTGTGAATTCGTGCTTGTGATGTCAGTCTTCGCAGGTTTCGGAGGCCAGAAGTTCATGGAAGGTACATACGGCAGAATCGAAACTCTGCGCAGGGAGATATCGTCGCAGGGACTGCCGTGCCTTATAGAAGTGGACGGGGGAGTTTCCGGGAAAAATGCCGCGGCACTGAAGGCTGCGGGAGCCGATATCCTCGTGGCAGGAAGCGCCGTATTCATGGCGGACGATCCCGCCGCGGCCGTATCTTCCATGAGATAAGATGCGGGTGACCCCAAATTTTTTTATTTATTTTGGGGATTTCGAGGGATTTATATTATTTTCGCCTGATTTTAAGCTAAGTAAAAGATTTTGGTAATGGAGCAGAAAATTCGAGCTACTCTCAAGTTGGAAAACGGGATGGAATTCCACGGATATTCATTCGGTTACAACGGTCCTTGCGATGGCGAGGTCGTCTTTTCGACAGCGATGGTCGGCTATACCGAGAGTCTGACAGACCCTTCGTATTCCGGCCAGATTCTGTGTATAACGTATCCGATTGTCGGAAACTACGGTGTGCCGGAGGAAGCCTTCGACGGGAACGGTATTTCAAAATTCATGGAATCGGACAATATCTATGTCCGCGGCCTCATTGTTTCGGACTATTCGGCGGACTACAGCCATTGGAACGCTGTCATGAGCCTTGGCGAGTGGCTGGAAAAACACAAGATTCCCGGAATATACGGCATCGATACGAGAGAACTGACGAAGGTGCTCAGGGACAAGGGCTCCATGCTCGGAATCATTGTTTCCGAGGGACAGACGGCCGATTTCCCGGTACCGGATCCGAACAGGGAAAACCAGGTGGCGAAAGTCAGCTGCAGGGAAGTGATCCGCTACGGCAGCGGAAGCAAGAAGATTGTTCTCGTGGACTGCGGTGTCAAGCACAACATATTGAGATGCTTCCTTTCCAGAGGCATTGAAATCATCCGTGTGCCGTGGGATTACGATTTCAACGGGATGGAATATGACGGGCTGTTCATTTCCAACGGTCCGGGCAATCCTGAATTCTGCGACATTACCGTCAGCCATATCCGCGAGGCTCTGAACGGCGACAAGCCTATTTTCGGCATCTGCATGGGCAACCAGCTGCTCAGCATCGCTGCGGGAGCAAAGACCTACAAGCTCAAGTACGGACATAGGAGCCATAATCAGCCGGTAAGGATGGTTGGGTCCAACAAATGTTTCGTCACTTCCCAGAACCACGGTTATGCGGTCGACAGTTCCACTCTCGGGAAAGACTGGCAGCCGTATTTCGTCAACATGAATGACGGGACGAATGAGGGCATAAGACACAAATCCAAACCGTTCTTTTCGTCTCAGTTCCATCCGGAGGCCTCGAGCGGTCCTACCGATACGGAATTCCTTTTCGATGAATTCCTGAGTAAACTTTAATGAAAACAACTGACAGTCAAACATATAATTCGAGACCAATGATAGATAACGATATAAAGAAGGTATTGCTGCTCGGCTCCGGCGCCTTGAAGATCGGGGAAGCAGGCGAGTTCGATTATTCCGGCTCACAGGCTCTTAAGGCCATGAAGGAAGAGGGTATCGAGACGGTGCTTATCAATCCGAATATTGCTACGGTCCAGACTTCTGACAAGGTCGCCGACAAGATTTACTTTTTGCCCGTTACGCCTTATTTCGTGGAAAAAGTCATCAGGAAAGAGGCTCCGCAGGGAATCCTGCTTGCATTCGGAGGACAGACTGCCTTGAACTGCGGCGTGGAACTGTACAAGTCGGGCGTACTTGAAAAATACAATGTAAAGGTTCTCGGAACTCCTGTCCAGGCTATCATCGACACCGAAGACAGGGAACTTTTCATCGAAAAGCTCGACCAGATAGGCATCAAGACCATAAAGTCTCATGCGACTGAGAATATGGAACAGGCGCGTGAGGCAGCTATGGAACTCGGATATCCCGTGATTCTCCGTGCGGCTTATGCGCTGGGCGGTCTCGGCTCGGGTTTCTGCGACAATGAAACACAGCTTTTCGATGTGGCGGAAAAGGCGTTTTCATTCTCGCCGCAGGTCCTTGTGGAGAAATCATTGAAGGGATGGAAGGAAATAGAGTACGAGGTGGTCAGGGACAAGTACGACAATTGCATCACCGTCTGCAACATGGAGAATTTCGATCCCCTCGGAATCCATACCGGAGAGAGTATCGTCGTGGCTCCTTGCCAGACATTGGACAATGACGATGTGGAGTATCTCCGCGACCTGGCCATAAAGATAGTCCGCCACGTGGGTATCATAGGCGAGTGCAACGTGCAGTTTGCATATGACCCCAATTCCATGGAATACAGGGTCATAGAGGTAAATGCGCGTCTGAGCCGTTCTTCCGCTCTCGCTTCCAAGGCCACCGGATATCCGCTTGCTTTCGTTGCTGCCAAGCTGGGGCTCGGGTACGGGCTGTTTGATTTGAAGAATTCCGTCACGAAGGTGACCCCGGCATTTTTCGAGCCTGCCATAGACTATATAGTCTGTAAGATTCCACGCTGGGACCTGACAAAGTTCCACGGTGTTTCTCGCAAGATAGGCTCGAGCATGAAAAGCGTCGGAGAGGTGATGTCCATCGGACGCAGCTTCGAGGAAGCCATCCAGAAGGGCTTGAGAATGATAGGCCAGGGTGCGCACGGCTTCGTAGGGAACAAGGAACTGAAGGTGGACGATATCGACGAGGCGCTGAAGGAGCCTACCGACAACAGGATTTTCGTCATATCCAAGGCAATGCGTGCCGGATATACGGTAGATCAGATCCATGAACTGACGAAGATAGACAGGTGGTTCCTGGACAAGCTCGCCCGTATAGTCACGACTTTCCAGGATATGCTTTCCTACGACAACTGCGAGTCATTGCCGCTGGACCTGCTCAGGACCGCGAAGCAGCAGGGCTTTTCGGACTTCCAGATAGGCCGCGCCCTGTACAAGGACAAAATCGACAGCGAAGATGCCCAGAATCTCGTGCGCGAATACAGAAAGTCGCACGGCATTGTCCCTTGCGTGAAGCAGATAGATACATTGGCTGCCGAGTTCCCGGCTGCCACCAATTATCTTTACCTTACCTATAACGGCAACTTCAACGACGTCAATTATCTCCATGACCGCAAGTCCGTGATTGTCCTCGGGTCCGGTGCATACCGCATAGGCTCGTCCGTGGAGTTCGACTGGTGTTCCGTCAATGCGTTGCAGACCATCAGGGAGCAGGGATACAGGGGTGTCATGATAAATTACAACCCGGAGACAGTATCCACCGATTACGATATGAGCGACCGCCTGTATTTCGATGAGCTTACTTTCGAGCGGGTGATGGATATTTATGAACTGGAGCAGCCTTACGGCATGGTAGTGTCTGTCGGTGGCCAGATTCCGAACAATCTTGCCCTTCGTCTGGACAGGAGCGGGGTCAATATCCTCGGCACGAAAGCCACAAGCATCGACAAGGCCGAGGACAGGCACAAGTTTTCATCCATTGTGGATGCCCTCGGTATCGACCAGCCGAAATGGAGGGAGCTTACCACTCTCGACGATGTGCACGGTTTCGTTGCGACTGTCGGCTATCCGGTACTCGTACGTCCGTCATACGTCCTGTCCGGTGCTGCAATGAATGTATGCTACAACGAGGATGAACTCAGGCGTTTCCTTTCATTGGCTGCGGAGGTATCAAAGAAGCATCCTGTGGTGGTCAGCGAGTTCATGCAGCGTTGCAAGGAAATAGAATTCGATGCCGTAGCGGATGCCGGAGAGATCATCGCCTATGCCATTTCAGAGCATATCGAGTTCGCGGGAGTGCATTCCGGAGACGCTACTATCCAGTTCCCGCCTCAGAAGCTGTATATTGAGACCGTCCGCCGTATCAAGAAGATAGCCAAGAAGATAGCTGCCGCCCTCGAAATATCGGGACCTTTCAATATCCAGTTCCTGGCAAAGGAGAACGAAATAAAGGTCATAGAGTGCAATCTCAGGGCATCGCGCAGTTTCCCGTTTGTATCCAAGATACTGAAAATAAACCTTATCGAACTGGCTACGAAAGTCATGCTCGGGCTGAAACCGGCTGCGCCTCACAAGAGCGCGTTCGATCTGGACTATGTAGGAATCAAGGCCTCCCAGTTCTCATTCTCGAGACTGCACCAGGCGGATCCTGTCCTCGGTGTGGACATGGCTTCTACCGGAGAAGTGGGCTGCATAGGAGACGACTTCAACGAAGCCCTGCTCAAGTCCATACTTTCCGTCGGATACAGGATTCCGGAGAAGAATATTCTCGTATCTTCGGGAGACGCATTGCAGAAAGCAGATCTTCTGAATGCCTGCCGTCTTTTGGCCGCAAACGGATATACCATATATGCGACAGCCGGCACATACAAATATCTCGTCGAAAATGAGGTTTCCGCAGTCAGGGTGCTCTGGCCGAGCGAATGCGAGGAGCCTCTCCTGTCCTCACAGTTCGAGTCAGCCTTGAAAATGCTGCAGGACAAGAAAATCGACTTGGTCGTCAATATCCCGAAGAATTTCACGAGCCAGGAACTGGCAAACGGATACAAGATCAGGCGTGCCGCAATAGATTTCAATATACCTCTTATCACGAATGCCCGTCTGGCAACAGCGTTCATCAGGGCGTTTTGCGTGATGGGGATGGAGGATATCCAGATCAAGTCCTGGGATCAATATTAACGTCAGTCCGACGAATTTATGTTGTTCAATGAGGGTGACACAAAAGAATTTTGTGTCACCCTCATTGCAACTTCCTTGTTGTCTGAGGATTGAATTTGCGCAAGAGGCTCTTGCGTAAATAACACATTGTTTAGATTATGAATTCATTTAAGGATTCCCGTCCCCTGGCGTATAATGAGGGGATCGGGGCCGGTACAGTCAACGACGGTGGATACGCAGATTTTTCCTATCCCGCCGTCAATGACCAGGTCGACAGTCTTTCCCCACTTTTCCTCCATGAGTTCCGGATCTGTCGCATAACCCGGATCTT
>CALUQC010000050.1 GCA_944322805.1 uncultured Bacteroidales bacterium
TCCCACAACGCCTGGAACTCATCATGCAAAGCCAATTTGTATCCTGCATTGTCTATCCTTGGAGAAGGCCCGAACAGCCACAGCACTTCTGGGTTGGTGTAGTCGAACGGATTATATTCGCTCCCGGGTACATCGGTCGGATTGAATTCTGTTGTCAGATTCATCACCCTGATGCCGTAGTCCATCGCCTTTTCCACCTCGTCTATACAGTCCTGATACCGGTCCATGTACAGAAAAACCCGAGACAAGATAATATGTATGGCAGGCTGATTTATGCGATAGTTGCCTTGTATATACGGAAGTTGGTCCATCAGCCTCGCGGCTTCCTGCAGGTCAGGCACCAAGACATCTTCATACACCTCGGCTACGGTTGCCCTGGCGATAGGCTCGTTGCTGAGATTGGAATTCAGTTTCAAAGGCACTCCGAGGGCTTCCTTGTTGTAGTTGTACGGCTCTCCGTATATGTTCACCAACTGGAAGTAAAGCAGGGCACGTACCGCCAATGCTTCCGCCTTGACTCTGTCCCTCTGGTCTTCAGTACCGATAGCCCCATCGATAAGGTCGAGGACGGCATTGCAGCCCATGATTTTCTGATAGAACTGATAATACATGGTTTCGGACGGAGTTTCGTTGATTTGCTCCTGAAATCCGTTGAATTCCATCATCGTCGGCTGCCACTGATAGTAAGGGGCGACCGTAACGGTCTGCTCATCTCCGGCATAATGGTCCGCCTCATAAATAGTAAATATCTCTTCCCACGTCACCTGATCCCATCCTTGCTGTTTTTTTATCAAATTCAGCATCTGGGCACAGTCGTCATCCAAAAATGTCAGAACGGAAATATCCGGTCCGTTATTGTCCGGATAGCCGGACCCAATGAGAAGTTCGGCAAAATCTTCCGCCGTTTGCGGAATCATTTCGCTCTGGGATTCCTCTTTCAGGAAACCGCAGCCGCCGAGAAACAGCATCACGGCGAATGCCGGTATGGTATATATTTTTTTCATAATTGTCATTTTATGTCATCAGAAACTGAGATTCAACGAAATGGCGAATGTACGCCTGGTCGGCCAGGACATCGTCTCCGGGTCGCGGCCTTCCCATCTGTCGTCGAATGCTATGACGAACGGGTTGGTCAGGGTAGCGGAGACATAGGCGTTGATCATCCCGAGCTTGTTTATGAATTCCTTGGGAAGGTCGTACTGCAGGGATATCGAACGGCAGCGGATGAAATCCGTGCTGGCTACCCTTGCCGTCGACTGGTTGTACATGCTGTACAAATCCGTATAGTGTGGAGAACTGCCGTCCGCCCCATAGTACAAAGTCACGGACGTACTGTTCGGATTGCCTCCCGGAATAGCCGGAATGTCAGTATGAAGCTCGTCTCCCGGCTGTCTCCAGCGGTCGAACATGTAGCGGGGCACATTGACCTCAGGCCTTGGCATTCCATTCTCGGCATAGTACGTAGGAAGCCAGCCCTGGGCGCCGAGGGAAATGGCAAACGCCGCGCGGAGATGGAAATTCCTGTATCTCAGGGAAGTGTTTATACCTCCGTAGATGTCCGGCTGGGTGCATCCCGCCTTCACCAAATAGTCCTTGAAATCGGCTTGGGTTTCATCTATATTGTTGAATGTCGGATAACCTGTCTCATGGTCGAGTCCGGCGAAGTCATATGCCCAGAAAGTGCCGTAGGCTTCGCCAGGGACTATTGCCGCACCGGTCAGGTAGTCATCCGGCGAATTGACCCGCTCGTTGTTCTCGACGGTATTCCGCTCGCGGCTCGTATTGAACGAAAGGGACCATGTCCAGTTCTCGGTACGTATCGGAGTGGCGCTGATGATGAATTCATATCCCCTGTTCGTCATTATGGAGCCGTCGATATAGGCATTGGCAACTCCGTTTTCGACCGGAACTACATGCGAGGAAAGTACGGAAGACCTCTTGTCGTAATAATTGAAGTCCGCACTCAGCCTTCCCTTGAAAAAGGAGAAAGACACTCCGGCATTCCAGTCACGGGTCTTCTCCCATCCGAGGTCAGGATACGGGAGCGAAAGTATTGTCAGATAATACTGGTGGAACACGTCGTGAAGTCCCCCGTCCTGGGCTATGAGATATGGAGATACCGCTGTCACGGCATTTCCCCGCCATCCGTATGAGAACGACAGGTCGAACATGTCGTACCAGTTTTGCGCGAAGTCCATGAACGGCTCTTCCCCTATCCTCCATTTCCCGCCGAGGGAGAAAGTAGGGTTGAATCTTTTGTTCTGGTCCTGTCCGAATCTGTTCGAAGCATCCAGACGGGCATTCATGTTCACCACATACCTGTCGTCATAGCTGTAGACTGCGGTGAAATACTCGCTCAACTGGTTGGATATGGTGTTCACCACGCTGGAGCCTGTCCTCATGTCTTCATGCAATGTGGTCTGAGTTACATTTGCTCCTGACACCGGAGTAATGGAAGTCGGGACGGTGGCATAGGTCTCTCCCCTGAAGCGGAGATAGCCGTATCTCATGTTGGTAAACCCGTCGGTCTTGTCCGAAGTCATCTGGAAGCCCAGATTCATGGTGAGACGGTGTTTTTCCTTGAATGTGTTGTTGTACACGAAGGCGGCACGCACGGACCAGTTGAAAGTGCTGTTGTTCTGGGTGTTCAGCAGACCTCCGAAAGGAAGCGGGCTGGCGAGTTCTTCCGCGGAATTCGGATTTACCGTACCGTATTCATATCCCCTTATGGATGTGATATAATTCGAATATTCGGTTGCCCACGACTTCATGTTCACTGAAGCCAAGGCCATGCTCACATCTCCCTGGAACTGGAAATGCCTGAGAAAATCCCAACGTACGCTGAGGTTGGTCTGGAACGTCTGGGCGACGGTCTCCGCACCCGTATTCTCTATTTCGTTGAGGATATTGTAGTTGTAGTAATATTTGCTTGGAATGGAATGACTGTAAATTCCTTCTTTTTCATGATAGAAATAGCTGCCGTCATCATTGTAGACGGGAATTGCCCTCGTGGTGGTCATCGCATAGTCGTACGGGTCGACACCGAAAGCGAAATCATTGACTTTTCGGTAGCTGCCGTTCATCGACAAATCGATGGACAGTTTGGTGTTGGGCCTGTATGTAGTGTTGGAATTGGCTGTAAACTGGAGCTGGTCGTTACCCTTCGCGTCGCCGTGGGTATCGTTTATACCTATCGAGAACCGGCTTTGTACCTTCTCACCCCCACCCGAGACGCTGATATTGTGCGTGTGGCTCACGGCGGTGCGGAAAAGGATGTCAAACCAGTCGGTGTTCATGTTCTCCATCCTGCGGAACTCCTGCTCGAATTCCTGTACGGTTATCTCCTTGTTCTGGAGCTTCTGTATCAATCCGCCGTATCCGATAGGAAGTATGGCCGTGGTGTACTGGTTGCGGTCCTCGTACATCTCCTGCTGGAATCGCATCCATTCCTGGGAATTCATCATGTCGTAAAGGCCGTAGG
>CALUQC010000051.1 GCA_944322805.1 uncultured Bacteroidales bacterium
TGGTTTCGTTTCTGTCGTCAATTGAGGCGCGAATATCGGAATTATTCATCAAATCGCAAACTTTTTTTGCATAATCGGTGAATTTTTCGCTGACTGGCAACACTTTGACCTGCTCCGGAGTAAGCCACAGCGGCAACTTTCCTCCGGTATGTTCGAGCAGGACAGCCACGAATCTTTCGAGAGAGCCGAACGGCGCCCTGTGTATCATGATAGGCCTGTGCTTCTTGCCGTCGCTTCCGGTATATTCAAGCTCGAAACGCTCCGGGAGATTGTAGTCCACCTGTATGGTGCCGAGCTGCCACTTCCTTCCGATGGCGTCCTTGACCATGAAGTCGAGCTTCGGACCGTAGAATGCCGCTTCACCCGGCACCACCACGGTATTGAGACCTTTTTCTGCGGCTGCATCGATGATGGCCTGTTCGGCTTTGGCCCAGTTTTCATCGGTGCCGATATATTTTTCCCTGTTGTTCGGGTCCCTGAGGGAGACTTGTGCAATGTATTCATTGAAATTCAATGTCTTGAACACATACAGGATAATATCGATAACCTTGCAGAATTCATCCTTCAGCTGGTCCGGGCGGCAGAACAGGTGTGCATCGTCCTGTGTAAAGCCGCGCACCCTGGTCAGTCCATGGAGTTCGCCGCTCTGCTCGTAACGGTAAACAGTTCCGAATTCCGCATATCTCAAAGGCAGGTCCTTGTAGGAACGCGGCTTCGACCTGTATATTTCGCAGTGGTGAGGGCAGTTCATCGGCTTGAGGAGGAACTCTTCGCCCTCCTGCGGCGTATGGATTGGCTGGAAGGAATCCTTTCCGTATTTTGCATAGTGGCCGGAAGTCACGTAGAGCTCCTTGTTTCCGATATGCGGAGTAATCACCGGAAGATAGCCGTAGGACTTCTGTATCTTTTTCAGGAAATTCTCGAGCCTTTCACGAAGCGCGGCCCCTTTCGGAAGCCACAAAGGGAGTCCCTGTCCGACGCGGGAAGAAAAGGTAAACAGTTCCATTTCCTTTCCGAGCTTCCTGTGGTCACGTTTTTTAGCTTCTTCCAGCATTGCGAGATACTCGTCGAGCATCGACTTCTTCGGGAAGGAAACGCCGTAAATCCTCGTCAGCATCTTGCGCTTCTCGTCACCCCTCCAGTATGCGCCGGCTATGGATGTCAACTTGACCGCCTTGATGACGGAAGTATCCCTCAGATGAGGTCCGCGGCACAGATCCGTGAAATCTCCGTTCGTATAGAACGAAATCGTGCCGTCCTCCAATTCTCCGATAAGTTCGCACTTGTACTCGTCACCCTTTTCCCGGAATACCTCCAATGCCTCTGCCTTGGGAACCTCCCTGCGGATGAAGTGCTCTTTCGAACGAGCCAGCTCCAGCATCTTGTCCTCTATCGGCTTCAAATCGGCCTCGGCCAGCTGTCTGTCGCCCAGGTCCACATCATAATAAAAGCCGTTCTCCACTGCGGGGCCGATACCGAACTTCACGCCCGGATACAGGCTTTCAAGCGCGGCTGCCAAAAGATGTGAAGACGAATGCCAGAACACATGCTTGCCCTCATCATCATCCCATTTGAGCAGACGCAGCGAGCAGTCCGACTCCAACGGCCTGTCAAGATCGTATATGACGGTTTTTCCCGCAGCATCGTCGTCGAACTTCACGGCTGCAGCCAATACCTCTGCAGCCAGTCTCGGGCTGATGCCACAGGCTATCTGATATGCGGTAACGCCTTTCTCGCAAGACTTCACGCTGCCGTCAGGAAATGTAACGTTTATCATAATCCCATAATTTTACACAAGGCAGCAAAGGTACAATTTTTTTTCTATCTTTGCGTCTCGAAGCATATTAATTTTTCATACGGCTTCCTGTTTTTATGAATAATCCTGTTTCTCCGAAAATATTGTGGAACAAAGCCGCAAAAAACGGCATTGCCCTCGGACTTTTCACAGCCTTGTGCCGCATGGTGTCGCAGTTCGTCACTTCCACGGACATCCCCTCCGCCGGTACGGCAGTCCTCAACGGGCTTGTCTGGCTAATCCAGTTCGCAGGATGCATCTGGATAATGAAGTTCCTGATGGAACGGCTTGTCACGCAGTACGACGGAGTGACCGGCAGGGACACTGCCAGATACGGCAGGCTTCTCGCCCTGACCTCCAGCCTGATTTTTTCGGCGGTGATGCTGGCCGACGTGCTTTTCATATCTCCCGAGACAGTGACGAAACAGATGGACCTGCTCTACGAAATGTACGGCAGCATGATAGACACCAACACACGCGCCACCCTGCAGGCCATGGAAAATGCCTATCCGCAGATAATGTTTTTCTCCACATTCATCTACAGCTGGCTCTACGGAGTGATACTTTCCGCCATCCTCTCCCGCTCCATCCCGCGCAGGGACCCGTTCGACTCTTTCATGACTCACAACCGTAACGAACAATAACCCATGGCACAAGAATTTCCAAAGGACATATCCATAGTCGTATCCATATACAATGAAGTCGAATCCCTTCCGGAGCTCGCGGAATGGATAAAAAAAGTCATGGAAAGGGAGAACTACGACTACGAAGTGATAATGGTCGATGACGGCAGTACGGACGGGTCGTGGGAAAAAATTTCGGAGATAGCCTCGGCCAATAAAAACGTCCACGGCATCTCATTCAGACGGAACTACGGAAAATCGGCGGCGCTGTACTGCGGCTTCGAGGCCGCGTCCGGACGGGTGGTGGTGACAATGGATGCAGACCTGCAGGATTCCCCGGAAGAAATTCCGGAAATGTATGAAATGATAGTCGGTCAGGGCTACGACATAGTGTCCGGCTGGAAACAGCACAGGCAGGACAACAAACTGACAAAAAACCTGCCTTCCAAGCTGTACAATGCCACGGCAAGGATGATCACGGGACTGAAACTGCATGACATGAACTGCGGTCTGAAGGCTTACCGCAACGAAGTGGTCAAGAATATAGAAGTGTACGGAGAAATGCACCGGTACATCCCGTACATAGCGAAGAATGCAGGATTCTGCAAAATTACCGAAAAGCCGGTGCATCACCAGAAAAGGAAATACGGCAAAAGCAAATTCGGCATCAGCCGCTTCATGAACGGATTCCTGGATCTGCTTTCCCTGTGGTTTCTGAGCACTTTCGGGAAAAAGCCTATGCACTTTTTCGGTCTGACGGGCACCCTGACATTCGTGGCGGGAGGCGTCATTGCCGTATGGCTCATCGCGGCCAAGCTCGTTGCCCAGTCCCACGGCCTGAAATTCCGTCCGGTCACGGAGCAGCCCCTGTTCTACCTCGCCCTGGTGGCCCTCATTGTCGGAATACAACTGTTCCTGTCAGGCTTCATCGCCGAGATGATCTCGCGCAGCAGCTCCGACAGGAACAGATACAACATAAAGGCCCGCTTCTAACCCTCACTCCCCCTATGTCGTAAGTGACCGACGAGTCCCCGAAGCCAACGCCGCTACCGGTCGTTTCCCTACTCATGATCCGCCGGATGCGGAAAACGGGTGAAGAGCAAGGCCGGCAAGGGGCCGCGGACGGGAGCTTACTGTCGTAAGTGACCGACGCAGACACGAAGCCAACACCGCTATTCACCCGTTTTCCGCATCCGGGCCAGGAACTCGTCCCCCAGGGCCGACTTGACACGTATATGCTCCAACACAGCCTTCACGAAAGTATTCGAATCGAAAAGGCCGCCGCGGACTTCTTCGAAATCGCGGGTACGCTGGGCGCTGTCGCCGTCGACGCCGAAACTTGTCATGGCAGAAAGGGAAAATTCCTTGCGGGCGTCCTCGTAGACCATTTCATCGAGGGTTACCACGGATTTTTTCCATTTTTCGGCTATTTTGATGATATCTTCCGTAGTAATGGTTTCAGGGTCAAGATGGTAATAATCCATAATCCTTCCGTATGCCCAGGTCCATTCGTATGTGTAATAGTTGGAATGGATGGATGCAAAGCGGGCATTCAGGGAAACGACATCCGCAAGATGGCCGTTTTCGATATCTTCTATGATGGAGTCGATCTCCGATTTCGGAGCGATGAGACCTGCCAGGTCGACCCATTGCCCGGCACCGACGGGCGTATCGGGCCGCAGTCTTGCCTTTATGGCGTCGATATTGCCGTCAGGTACGGTCTCAAGCCGTTTTATAAGCGAATTCCCGAGAAATTTGTTGATCGCCAGATCATAGAACATCAGTCCTTTATGCAGTGACGAATTCTTTATTTTCGCACTCTGGTATGAATATGTGTCGGATGTCTCCCCGGAGGCTTTCACCAAATTCTGAAGGATGGACTTGCCGTTGAACATTTTCTGTATGGTATAAGGACTCAGAAGGTTGTAGTTTATGCAGTCCAGTTTGTCAGGATCGGTGCGTCCGTCCCTTTTGGGCCATTTCTGGGCATCGCGGATGGTGCCCACGCTGCGCAGGTTCACGCCGGGGAAAATGTAGGAAGTGTTCTGTTGCTCGATCAGGTACGAAAACGGCAGGTCCGAAGTGTCCTGATGGGAAACGTGCCGGCCCATGACCAAAGAGAAGGCGCCGACCTTGGCCGGCCAGAGCAGGTACGAATCGGAGGAGGTCTTGGCTCCCCTCTCCATGATGCCCTGGTGGATAGGTCCCAACTTGTACATATGGTTGCTCTGGTTGGAGCCCGAGCCGGCATTCATGAAGGAGAACATCCCGGCTATCAGCAGGGTGGATTTGTGGTGGGTGACAGTAAACGGTCCGGCGAAGATGGCGCATGCCTCCCCGTTCTCGCCGTGGCAGTTGCTGAAAAACAGGGAATCGGAAGCCGAATAAGTGTGCCCTATATGGCAGGACTGGCCCACGAAGCATCTCGACAGGGTGGCCCTGTCTTCTACCGACGCTCCGCTGCAGATGATGAAGTCATCGCCGATAACGCCGACTCCCACATGGACAGGGGCATGGCGGTTGCTGTTGATGCTGCCGTTTTTCAGGCGGGAAGTGCCTTCTATCTTGCAGTATTCGCCTATGCGTACATTCTTGATGTATCCGGCATCCACTATGGTGACATTCGGGGCTATGGTCCCGATATCCGAGGATACTGAATCCACATACCGCCCCACCATGCGTTTCAGCCCCTCCACCAAGGCCGGTCTGTGGCGGTACAGTGCCATAATGTAAGCCTGCTGGGCCGACAGGCAGTCGTGTATCATCACTTCCCGCCCTCCGGTCTCGTTCAGCACCGACACCGCGACACCGTTTCCGAAGCTGCTGCGTCCGTCGGTCAGGATGATATCCACGTTCTCTATGAAAGTGTCGTGGCCTATGTCGTAGTTGGCAATATAGTTCTTGACATTCTCTATGCAGCAGTCATCCCCCACCGTGACATTGTGCAGGGTGGTATGGTACAGGCCCGAATGCTTCCTGATGCCTCCGGCCATCTCAAAATCCTTGGTGAATTTCCCGAGCCTCACCTTTCCGGAAAAACGGGTGGCGCGGACATATTCCGGAGAAAAGTCCATGACGACTTCCACGCTGTCCCAGTCCGACGCCGTGCACATCTGAGTCTGGAGCTGAATGATTTCCTCTCCGGTCAGTTTTCTGTAATTTTCCATATATGATGTTTTTATCATGCAGTCATTTGTCGAAGCGATCCCCTTCGGAACCGAGGACTTCGTCCACGATATCATTCACTTCGCCGTATTCGAAGCCTCTGTTCAGGGCAAATCTCAGCAGCTTGAATCTGGCATAAGGATCGCCTTGCAGTGATACGGATTTGGCTGCCAGCGCTTTCCTGAGTTTTTCAAGCCCGGCATCCGTGTCCGTTTCCTTTATCCCGGCCGCTATGCACTCCCGGGCAATTCCCTTGGCGGCAAGAGTGTGGCGTATCTTCTGCCTTCCCCAGCCGGAAATGGATGACTTGTCGCGGGCAAAAGCCCTGCAATACCGGAAATCGTCTATGAAACTGTCCCGTTTCAGGGACATTACTATCTCGTCGACAAGGTCCTCCCATGCCCCGGCATCCGGATACGCCCCGTCCCCGCTGCCGAGCGCCTTGAAGAGTTTTTTTCTGATATCCGTCTCGCAGTATTCCCTTTTAGCGCACAAGGCCTGCATCCTGCCCAGCAGCAGGCGTTTTTTTTCTTCCGTCCCTTCCATTAGAAATAATATCCGATATTAATGTAAAATCCCGGTTTCTTGGAAATGTTGGACCAGTGCACGTTGGCCGAGACCGGTCCGAAAAAGGCATCGAACGAGTATTCGAGACCGGCGCCGAAGTAACCGAGCCCCTTAGTGTAGTCCCTGAAATCATCGCAGTCCCTGGCATAGTTCAGGACACCCGTGATATAATGGTTTTTCGCCACCCGGAAACGGTAGTCGGTCCTGAAAACGGTAAGAATGCTCCTCATCGTCGAAATATCGTTGATGCCGATGAACGGAATCTGCTGGTCCACGTAGCGGCCGGGGATGCTTCCTCCCATGGCGTTGATATAAGGCAGCGGCACATCGCGTCCGAAAAGGAAACGGCAGTTTACCGACGGGATGAAGGAAAAGACCCGGCCGGCGGAAAGCACCGTCTTCGCGTCTATCTGGACGGAATGGAAATCGTTGAAACTTTGAGGGAAGCCGGCGAACGTCCATGCGTACGACAGTCCCGCGGAATAGCCAGACGACGGGAAATATCCGTCATCGAAAGTGTCGCTCCTGGCATTCAGGAACACGGATACATAGTCATTGTTCAACTGGGAGAGGTCGTAGTCTCCCGGGATGCCTGTGGAGGCCATGAGGGAACGGACGTTGAAATAGTCGTTCCTGATACCGGCATTCAAGTCGAAAAGCGACCATTTCAGATTGGACAGGTAGAATTCTTCCCTGACATTGAGGTAACTCATGCTGAATCTGGCCGAGGACTGGTCGAAGAATGTCAGGAAATTCAGGTCCGTCCACCTTATCGAAGCCGCAGCGTTCAGAGTCGGAGTCCTGGGGGCATCGTAGGAATAATGGAAACGGAAATACGGATTGACGCTTATTCTTCCCGTAAAATCGAATTTGGAGCCCTGCAGCCGGTGCGCATTCAGACCGACATTCAGCAGTACCGACACCAATTCCTCGGAATCCAGCCGCAGTCCGATGCCCAACTGATGGACCGGTCCCGGCTTGCAGTTTATGACAAGGTTGAACGGCTCGCACGTTCCCTCCATCTCGTATGTCACGTAATCGAAACACTGGGTCCCGAAAATTTCGGCCACGACATGCTCCACGTCCTGTCTGCTGACTCTGTCTCCGGGAGACAACTTTATCCGCCGCATCAGTATTGCCCTTTCCTTTTCGGTCACTCCGCGGATTTCCACTCCGGAAATGGTCACAGGTTGCATGTTTATGTCTATCGCCTTCCTGTTGTGCAGGACGAGGGAGTCCGGCCCCGTACGGGCTTTCAGGGCCGCCAGTTCCGCGCCCCGTTTCTCGGCCGCTTCATACCCTCTCCGGATAATGGTGTCTATGCTTTTCCTGTCGAAACTCATCATGTCGAATTCCGGGAGTTCCGTATGTATGTTTATGTCCGACACCGTCATGTTGTACTCATATACGGAACGCCCGAGCATGTCCACCCCCTGGCTGATGATATCGCCGATATTGTTTATTTCGTTGTACTGCTTCCTGTCCGACGACACCTCCACCCCGATGACGATGTCCGCCCCGAGTTCGCGAGCCAGCGATGTAGGATAATTGTCCCTCATGCCGCCGTCCACGAGCACCATGCCGTCCATTTTCACAGGCGCGAAAACACCTGGGATGGACATGGTGGAGCGCATGGCCGTGGAAAATCTGCCGCTGTGCCAGTATTTTGCCGTTCCAGTGACCATTTCCGTGGCGACACAGGAAAACGGAATCGGCAGGTCGGCAAAACTCAGGCTGTCCTGATAGCCTACCGACAGTCCGTTTATGAGGTTGTAGACGTTCTGTCCGAAAATATATCCTGACGGAAGGCTTCCTATGATATTGTTCTTTATGAAATCCTGCCTTTGTTTCGGCGAATCCGCTCCGAGCCCGATAGGACCGTCGTCGTGCCTTTTGCTGTCCGCATATTTCATTTCGTCCTCGAGGACTGCCCTGTAATAATCCTTGTCATAATAGAAAGGTATCGAGAGGACATATTTTTCCTTGTATTTGGATTCCGCATACGATACGTATTCGCGAGGAAGGGCATCGCTCATGACGGAATTCCAGTCTATCGTCCGTATTATGGAGTCTATCTGATACGCAGAATACCCGAGAGCGTAAATGCCGCCTATCAGTCCGCCCATGCTCGTACCGAGGACCATGTCGACAGGCATGTCTATCGATTCGAGGTACTCCATGACCCCGATCTGGGCCGCCCCTTTGGCACCTCCGCCGCTGAGGACAAGGGCTACAGCAGGCCTGTGGCGCCGGATGCTGTCCATCCTGGCAATGATTCTGGCTTTCGATGCGGAATCGCAGGAAGAAAGGGGATATGACCTGACGGTCAACGGTTTTGCCCCTGATGCCGGGGCAACGGCAGCTCCCGGGGCAGTTCCGTCCGTCCCCTGCCATGGCTCCGGAGCAACGGCGGCTCCCGCAGTATTTACCGAAAGGAAAACTGCAAGCAAAAACGATATGACGGTCAGGAATCTCATCCGCAAACGGTCCGAATCTGTAAAGTTACAAAATTTTTTCCTTGCCGAATCGTCCGGCCAGCATTCCGCAGGCTGCAAGTATATCTTCTCCGCGGGAAGCCCGTATGGTCGCCACTATTCCCGAACGGTTCAGCCTGTCCTGGAATTTTCTCATCACCGGCTCCGGAGAGCATTCGTACGGAAACCCCGGAATCTTATGAAAGCGGATAAGGTTTACCCTGCACTCCATGCCCCTGAGCATGCGTATCAGCGCATCGGCATGACGGACAGTGTCATTGAAACCCGAGAACATGGTGTACTCGAAACTGACTCTCCGCTGTCCCGAAAAATCGTATTGCCTTATCAGTCCGATTATCTTTTCAAGATTCCAGGCCTTTTCCACCGGCATTATCGACAGCCGTTCCTCAGGAAACGGGTCATGAAGGCTTACCGCAAGATGGCATTTGCTCCCGTCGAGATACTTTTTCAAGGCAGGAAGCACTCCTATGGTAGATACCGTGATTCTTTTCGGACTCCAGCCGAATCCCCAGCCGGAGGTAAGCACCTCTATCGCCCGCATCACGTTGTCATAATTGTCCAGCGGCTCGCCCATCCCCATGAATACCGCATTGGTCAGGGCATCCGACTCGTCTACGGACATGAACTGCGACAGGATTTCGGCGACTGACAGATGCCCGTGAAAGCCCTGCCGCCCGGTCATGCAGAATTTGCAGCCCATCCGGCAGCCGGACTGGGAGGATACGCAGAGGGTAGCACGGTCCCCGTCGGGAATCATCACGGCCTCTACAGCATTTCGGGCCTCTACGGACCGGCCTGCCGCAGCACTTTCGGCATTTCCCTGGGCATCTGGCTCCGCATTGCCGGCCGCACCGACAGGGAAAAGATATTTTTTCGTTCCATCCGACGATACCGCCACCCCTGCATGACCTGTCACGCCCACTTCGTACTTTTCAGCAAGCCTCCGCCTTCCTTCCATGGAAATATTGGTCATCTCCTCGAGTGAACGCACCTTCTTGACATACAGCCACTGCGCTATCTGCTGTGCCGCATATCCGGGAAGTCCTTCTTCCACCGCTATCCGTTTCAGTTCATCGGGAGTCTTCCCGAGCAGTTTTATCTTCATTGCCGAATGTTTTCGGCAAACTTATAAACTGTTTCGGTTTTTTACAAGTTCGGGGAGAATTATAATTCAAAGGTTGTTATGCGTTGCCCTCTCCGAGTATGGACAGATAGCGTTTCAAAGAAGTCCTTTCCGCCTCCGCAACAAGCATCTGAAAGGCTTCCGGATGCTTCTCAACGTGCGAAGCCTCCAAAGCATTGTAATAGTCTATCTTCGCATCGTCAGAGCCTTTGAGGTTTACGAGCGTGTACCCGTTGCGGAGCAAATACAAGTTCATCAGCAGCCGGGACGTGCGCCCGTTGCCGTCAATGAACGGATGGATGCGCACAACCTCATCGTGCAGATAGGCGGCTATCAGGACAGGATGCAACTTTTCAGTCTTCATTTCTCTGAACTTAATCATAAAGTCCTCCATCTGCTTTTCAATCAAGTAAGGTTGTGGCGGCACGTGGCTGCTGCCTGAAATCATCACGGGGACTGTGCGGTAACGTCCGGCGTTCTCGCGGTTGATACCGTGCAGCACAAGGGCGTGTATCTCCTTTATCGTTCGCTCGCTTATCTCGATATTCTTCTTTGCAAAGTCCTTGATGTAGTCGATGGCTTCCGCATGGTTGATAGCCTCCAAGTGTTCACGCATGGACTTTCCCGAAATGGTCACGCCCTCGTTTACCACCAACTCCGTTTCCTGAAGCGTAAGCGTATTCCCTTCTATGCGGTTGCTCTCATAGGTGTATTCTATGGCCAAAGCGTCCTCAATCTTTTTCAGAGCCTCAACGGGCAAGGGACGCATTGCCGAAAGACGGGCTTTCAGCGTATCGCACTCCTGTAATATGGTTTGTAATTCCTGATTCGTATTTTCCATATTTAATCATTGTATATCATCAAAATAAAAATACGAGTACAAAAGTATAAAAATACGAATCAATCCTTGCCAAGATTCGGAGAAATTAGAAAAAAAGCGTTGTTTTTAGTCGTAAAAGATTATGTTAACGTGAGTTCGATGAATTTTAATTTATTGAAAATCATTGAACTTCCGATGAGGAGCAGGACGTAAGTCCTGCGACGGGCCCCCGGCGAGGTCGGGAGCGTTTCATGAGAATGTCCGGTGGACATTCGAAAGCGAGCAGAGTAGAGGTGGCGCCCCTTGAAAAGTCGCGAACGTTTTATGAGAATGTCCGGTGGACATTCGAAAGTGAGCAGGGGCGCCACAGCGACTGGGGTTTAAGAAATTTGGATTTCGAAGAAATCCTTAACGACTGTTCGACGAATTCCTTAGTCCTGAGCAACATAAATTCGTCGAACTGACGTTATGTTAATACCACTGGACCTGACCGTCACGATAAATGAAAATTCTGTTTTGTGTCCCGCTTGTCGTACATTTTATATAATACAAGCCGTCAGCAGGAAGCCCTTTGAAATCCAAATATATATCCGCAGCTACCTGAGTGTCGTAAAGTATCCACTTATCATCCCAATAGTACAACTCGTAAGTCTCCCCGGGACAGATATCGTTTCCGTCTCCCCGCTTTATATATGACACGTGATCTATTGACACAGGACTTCCGAAATCAAACACAGTGTTGCTGTCCGGGTATAAACTAAAATTCGTCAAGGGATCATTATCAAACAAATTGTCCGGGTCATTTCCATTTTCATCATATTCGGCATTGCAGATTTTTATAACCGGATTAAACAGGGACTCCCCGTCTCTGCCATAAAAGTAGAGTTCCGCCAGTTCCGATATGCAGTTGGTGTCCGCCCTCATTCTCCAGAATCGTTTTGCAACAGTATCACAAATATTGACTGAACCGGACAAGAATTTTTTGTCGGGAGAAGCCCCTTGCACGGTAAAATCCTCCCCATCCGGTGAATTCTCTATTATAAATCGTCCAAGTCTGTCACGTATCTTGAAAATATGTTGAAAAGCAGGATATTTTCGTGTCAATTTCATATCGACAGTCTTTTCTTTATCAATATCTATCCAGTTAATCTTTCCTTGCTTGTCAACTATAAAAGGATGTGCAAGAGGCCTCGGACTTCCATCCGTATCATAGCTTACAATCAGATACAGTATATCTACCCCGATATCGCTGTATGAAACTTTACCATGCCTGATTCGAGAAACCGTTACAGGATGCCATGTTTCCCTCTCCGAAGTACACAAATACGCATATTTGCATCTGGAAGAATTCAGTTTTATTTCAATATCCTGCGTTCGTCCGTACTCTGAAGTCACATCCCGGACAAATATGTTAGACAACGTTTCCGGGAAATGCGGATCATTCAATTTGGCATCCAACAATCCTGGATCCGGCTTATATGAATATCTGTAAATTTTCGAACATGAATTATCAAGGTTGTGTGCGACGCCGAGTCGGCTGAAAATAGGATCATAATAGATATTGTTCCTGAGACCGTAATATAGATTGTTCCAATAGTGAGGATTTGTCCGATCAGCCCAAATAGGTGTCATATCCAGCGATACAGGAAGTCCTTTGCTGCGACTGTTCATAAGACCGAGAATCGCTCTCTCCTGACATGTCGCTATACCCAAATGTTCCAAAGCCTTCAAATCGACAAGCGGAATACTGTTGAATATACGGACTCCCCTGACTATCGTATTTTTCAGATTTACCTGAGTTGCCTCTACCGCGGCTCTGGAATTATCCTGCAAATCTGAAAACTGATCCAGCAAATCCATGTCACCTCTATGCTTATCGGAATATATTTCTTTCCACTTGTTGATCGGTTGCAGCTCCACACACTTGTAAGGCAGTACATATTCACAGAAATCTTCGAAATCAAGATACGACAAAAATTTGCTCGTATGCCACAAGTCAAATGAATAATCAATATTCCAGATCAGGTAATCTGCCGTAGCAGTCCGGATATCATATTGAGGTCTCATCAAAGACTGGTATTTTTCAGATATTCTGTTAATCTCTACAATAATAGAATCTTCGTCGGATTGATTAAGAAATAAAGAATCTACTTCTGATGCATATAGGCTGTACAAACTATCCGGATACGATAAATGAAAGGGCATGTTGCCTATCAGATACTCCGCAGCACTGTATTTTAAGGGATCCGGCTCGATGTTTTCATAGTAATCCAGCACTTTTTCAAGTTCTTCACGATTTTCTCCGGCATAACGGAATGCCATGCGAACATCCTTATCATATTCACTGCATGACAAGAATAAAAAAAACTGTAATACAAACAGCAACCGGTTTAATAAGATATTCGGATCTTTTCATATCTACCAATAAACAAAAATTCATAATCTGCGCGGTTTTCTGACACAGAACACGGGGAAATACAAGAACAAGGCTATCAGGGAAAAAATCATTCCGCCGATGGTGCCGACGGCAAACGGAAACCAAAAGACCTCCTCGGGCCCGTCGAAAAGGAACGGGATAAGACCGAGAACGGTGGAAATGACGGTCAGCAATATCGGTTTGATCTTGTGATTGAACGCCTTGACATATTTACGGCTGCCGCTTCTGCGGCTCTTGTCGGAGACTACTGAATTTACAAGATAAATACCGGCATTCACTACTATACCGCTCAGCATCACCAATGCGGCGAATCCTCCCTGGTCAAAAGTAAAATCAGTCAACCCGAATACGAGAAAGACACCGACAAAAGACACCGGAATCAGCAAAATTACTGACAACGGATACCGTAAGGATTCGAAAGTCATGCTTGTCATCACATAAATTACGGCTATAACCAAAAGGACAAGCAATGCATATCTCAATTTGCTTTCCTCATCCCAGTTGCGCGTCGAAGTCGATTCCGCCTTATATCCGACAGGCAGGACTTCTTCATTGAAATGTTCAAGAGTTTTTTCCATAAAAGCTCTCGCCAGTTCGTACGATCCTATAAAATCGTATCCTACCAAGATTTCATAAGACTGGTTATGCCGCCGTATCGGGAGACTTGTCCGAGTCTTTCCTATACTGCCTATTTCGGACAGCCTGACTTTCATGTCGTCTACCTCCACGTAGGAATTCAATACATGCCACAAATCAAAACTGTCTCTTGATGACGATCTCAGTACAGCATCAGTACTCTCTCCTTCCGGGCCCGGCACCGCAATCAGGTCTTTGTCGTACAGCATCGAATAAAGCCTGCCGTAATATGAATATGGACTGATGCCTATGGCTTCTATCTGTCCGAAATCGTAATCCATGTTGAACTCGGTATTTGCAAGCCTGAAAGTGCCGAGCATCATCTCGGGACCCGACACCCGCCTGTTGGACCCGAGGTACGATATGAGAGTATCGGCATAACCGGACAGGTCGTCATAGCTGTATCCGCTCAACTTTATCGTGTTGCTTTTGTAGTCCGAAACCACGTTATTATTGAAATAACTGTCATTAATTCCCCAGATGCGCCATGTTGCTCCGCCGAAATTCATCGCCATGGCAGTTACCATGGATTTCAGTTCCGACGGGAACCCGGTATCTTCGGCATCAGGTCTGAATGCCACCTCTATCATGGCGTCGTCATAGTCATATATGGTCGTTATGAAAGTATCTATCTCGTCGAAAAGGCTAAGGTAGTTCTCCATGCTTTTCACGACTTCGTTCAACTGGGCCACCGTACATCCTTCGGGCATTCCGGCTCTGATATACAGGAGATTCCTGCCCGGCTCCCGGTAATAGTCTGATCTGTCGAGGACCTTCCCGAACAGATATCCGGTCCCTCCCAAAACCGCAACCAGCACCAAGAGGTAGACCCATCTGCATTTCAATCCCTTTTCTATATATGAACAGTACAGTCTGCTCAATCTGACGGCCTGGCGTCTCCCCTTCATCGCACGTACCTTCTCCCGATGCCTTACAGGGAATTTATCTATCAGTGAAGGGACAAAAAACCATGCAGTAAGAAGCGAGACAGCGAGATTTATCATAATGACCTTGGAAAAATCCTCAAGGTTAGCCCTGTCTTTTTCAGGAAGCAGCAGAATTACACACAAGGCGCCTATGGTAGTAGCCGTAGCCCCGAGCAGAGCCGGGAAAACGGATCTGTTCCGATAGTAGGAATAATGATCCGCCATCATGATGGAAGTGTCGATAATTATTCCCAATGACACGGTTATACCGGCAAGAGTATAGATATGTACCGGCAAATGGAAAATATTGTAGAAAAGGATGGCTACCGCAATATTGACTGCAAGCGTTGCAAAAATTACGGTCAGGTATCTTACCGACCGGCTGACGGCATAGACGAACAGAAGAAGTATCAGGATGCACAATCCCGTCCTCAGATAAATTTTATCCAGTTCGGAGACAATATATTCCGAAGCATCATAGGATACGGATGCCGTTACGGTATCAGGAAAATGGCTCTGCAATGCGGACATTTTCGCTTTCACTGCTCTGACTGTCTGCAAGAAATTGACTTCCGGAGCAGTATCCACCGACAACATCACAGTATTCAGACCGTTCATCCTGAAATACGATGAAGGTTGCGATTCCTTGTAGGTCCACGTTGCTATATCGCGCAGACGGACTATCCTTCCGCCGCTGTTACACACCGGCATGTCCCCAATGTCATCGGACCTCATGCAAGCCAGTTTCACATTGACCGTTTCATCATCCGATACTGCAAGTCCGATAATTTCTGAAGCAAACCATAATTCAAAAGCAGCAGATATGGTCTCTGCGGAAATCCCATACAAGTCCGCCAGATCGGAGTCGTACACAACCTCCAGTTCATATGGCGTTGCTCCCCAAAATGAAACCTTGTCTACTCCGGAAACGGATGATACGGGCATCGTAACATATCCGTTCACGAATTTCTCTATTTCCATCGAAGGAAGCGGACTCTTGAATACATATGTCAAGGCTGTCCGGCTCCTGGTGCCACGCCCTCCGGACAGTATGGCCGGATACGAAACCCTGTCGGGCAGGCTCTCCCAGACCGCCCTGATCCTCGACGAGACTTCCAACCTGGCGGCATCCATGTTTGTCCCTTTACGGAAACGCAGCGTGATGTCTCCTCGGCCCCTTTCCGATACGGATGTGACGGAAGAACAGTCAGCAAGCCCGGAAAGGACGCCTTCCAGCACGGATGTGGCTTCCGCCTCCACTATCCGTTCGGAAGCATCGGGCCAGGTAAAAGATACGGTCAGTACCCGTCCGGTATTTTCAGGAGCATACTGTATATTCAGCAAGGGAACCGTAGCAAGCCCGGACAAGGACATTACCACCATAAGCAGAAGTACGGTAAATACAGGCATTTGTCTCATCTTGCATCCTCCCGCCTGTAAATTGCATAGTAGACCATCGGTACGAACAACAGGCTCACCGTCGTTCCTACTATCATGCCGGATATTATCACGAGCGACATCGGATACTGCAGGTCATCTCCCATACTTCCGCGGGACAGAAAAGGACATACGGAAAGAATCGTCGTAAGCGATGTCATGACGATAGCCTTGAGCCGGCGCCGTCCCGCCTCCTTTATGGCATGCTGAAGCCCGTATCCCGATTTGCGCAGCCGGTTTATGCTGTCTATCTTCAATATCGAGTCGTTAATCACTATTCCGCAAATCACAACCATGCCGATCATCGACATCAGATTGATGGAAACCCCGCATATCCACAGAACTGCAAGAGAACAGAAAATATCTATCACTATCTCTGACATTATCACTAAAGGCTGCACTAACGATTCGAACTGGGAAGCAAGAATGAGATAAAGAAGGATAAGGGCAATGACAAGTACTACAATGAGTTCCCCGACCATCTTTCTGTTTGAAAACCATGAGCCGCCGAAAGCTACATCAAAGTTACCGTCCTTCATGACTGCCGATCTGATCTTGTTCATGACAGGTTCCGGAGAATCTGTCCCAAGTTCTATTTCCACCGGATAAAAATTCCCGTCCTCTCCTGAAACAACAGATTTCAGGTCTTCCTCAAATGTCTGCAACATAAGGGATGAAAGAGGAATGGATACGCCATCTTTGGAAATGTCGGTTTGGCCGATCGCTGTCCTGATATCCGTATGGTCCATGCCCATTACCACCGGCAGGGTCCGGCCTCCCTGAACTATACTGAACAACACGTTGGAATTCAAGGCATTTTTCAAGGCTGTCATGAGTTCGGCGTATGAAATATCGTACAAGGCCATTTTATAAGGGTCCGCCACATAGAGAATATCCGTTTTCATCGGAATATCCTGTATATCCGCTTCAGGACATGCCTCTGCCATGGATGCAACCGCATTCTTCAACAGACCGGGATCTATGTCCCGTGTTCTGACGGGGCGAAGGCGGGCTTCCAGATCTGCCTTGTTGTCTGCAAAAACCATATCAAAGATATTTCCGGAAGACTCGAATCCGTACAGACAGGACGGCCATTGTTCCGAAACAAGTGCGGAAACGGCAGCCTTTGCAGCCTCCAGTTCTTCCGCACTGCGGCACTTGATATACAGAGACAGTTCCGGGATCGACTGATCCCCGCTATGGTCGAGAACAAACTGCTGTATTCCTACCAGAGATGTCATCTGGACGGCATATTTCGAGACCGCTTTTTCTATCTCCGCAGTTCTCCGCTCATTCTCGTCCACGGAGACTTGGCTGTTCCAGTCCACTTTCAGTATCGTATCAGTACTGGTCATCTCCGGAAGCCGCTCCATCGGCATGTATCTGAAGCACAGAACTATACCGACGGCTGATATGGCAAAAACCGCCCATCCCGCCCATCGGTGACTCAGAAGCCAGTCAAGACCACGCTCATAAATATCCGTACCTCTGCCGAAAGAGAATTTTTCGAGAAAACGGTTTGGAACAAAACATTCCTGCTTCCTGTACCACCAATAATAATACACAGGTATCACCGTCACTGTAACTGCATACGACGTCAGCAACACGATACTTACAGCCATAGCCTGGTCATAAAACATGGCGCCGGCAATCCCGCTTACAAAAATCAAGGGAATAAAGACGGCACATGTGGTCAATACGGAACTCAGCATCGGTCCGGTAACTTCCGCTGTACCTCTCAGGACTGCCGTCCTGAGTTTTTCTCCGCGCCGCCATCTGGCCGTGATATTGTCCGTCAGGACTATCGTATTGTCTACCATCATTCCTACCCCGAGGATAAGCCCGGAAAGAGAAATGATATTAATGGTAAGTCCGATAGCATAAAACACAAGCATGGAAAATATCAGAGCCGACGGAATAGTGAACGCCACCAATGCCGGAGAGCGGAAATCCCGCATGAACAAAAAGATGACAAGGCAGGCCAATATCACTCCGGCAATGATATTTCCCACCAGATTGTTTATGGAATATTCCAGAAGCTCCGTCTGGTCCCTGGTCGTTTCAAATTCCAGTTCAGGATAATCCTTTTCAAATCTTGACATCAGGACATTGATGCTTTTCTTCAAATCGGACATTCTGGCATCGCTCTGCTTGATGACGGCCATGGTCAGTGCCGGCTTCCCATCCGAACGCACCAGCCCCGTCCGGCCGACAGGCTGCTCCCTTACCTCGGCAATATCCTTTACCTGTAGGATACGGTCGCCGACTTTCAGATAGATATCTTCAATATCCTCCCTCCCCGCAGCGAAAGACCTGAATTTCACACTGTACCTGTATTCCCCGTCCCTTATGGTCAGATTACCGAGCCGTATATCCGCAGATGTCACTATATCCTCGAATCGCGACACGCTGATTCCGAAGCGATGCAGAGCTTCCGGATTCGGAATAATCAGGATTTCCGGGTCTACACATCCGCTGATATCCACCATTGCTACCTCATCCAGCTGTTCCACCCGCTTCGTTATGACTTCTTCCGCAAATCTGCTCATCCGGGCAAACGCGTCGGTACCGCCTTCCATCTGCCGGACATCTTTCAACGTCAGGTTTATATAGAACGCAGGAATGTCACCAGCATCCGTTTTCAGAACTTTTGGGCGCTCAATATCCCCCAACTGGCCCATTGTCCTGTCTATTTTCTCATTTACTTCAATGGACAGATAATCCATGTCCGCTCCTTGGGCGAATTCAAGCGATATTGTCCCGCTTCCGTCCCGGCTCTCGCTCCGCAAATCCACCAGAGACTTGATCTGGACAAGCTGCCTGCGGAGGGGGCCGGCTACATTTTCATCTATTTCCCTGGCTGAAAGTTCGGGAGCCGTAACCTGTACTGTAATATACGGCACATCCATATCCGGTATCAGCGATACCGGAAGCATCCTGACACTAACTATTCCGAGAACTATGATCACTGTCATGACCATTGTCACCGTGACAGGACGGTCGAGTATATATTTCAGCATGGTTGTTTACTTATAGTTCATACAGTCCGACATGATGACTTCCGACCCGTCCGCAAGGTTAAGATTCCCGGATATTATGACCGTATCGCCCGGTGAAAGTTCGGCTCCCCGGTCCGCATTGGCCCTGACCGCATGACTGTCGCCGTTGGACATCAGCACATCCACATACGTCCACTGCGCCCGGCCTTTTGAGTAACGGAACAGGACAGACATATTGTCCCTTATGAGAACTGCGCTCTTGGGGACGACCAGCATGTCGTCGACCCGGCGTTCAACTACGATTTTGACATTCATCCCGTCTACCAGGGTACCGTCATTCACCACACTCGCACGGACTGCAACCTGGCCTTTTTCATCAATGCTCGGATTGATATCTTCAATCACTCCGGTCAGAGCCTGGCCTTCTCCGAAAAACGGCTCTACGGTGACAGGCAGCCCGTTTTCCAAAAAACGGTACTCCGATTCCAATACAGTAAAACTGACATCGAACCTGCTGTCATCAATGAGACTGCAAAATGGCTCCGATGTGCTTTTGTCATATGCGTGCACCCGGATATCCGCCACACGGCCACTGAACGGAGCCGTCAATACGGTATTTTTCACAACCTGCCCGGCCTTGCGAAGGCTGTTCTCCGCCGAAAAATATCCTGACCGGATTTTCGCGGCTTTCCTGACATGTTCCGGTGCCGATGCCGTATCGGACAGACCGAATCCTTGCCCTGCCAGGACATCCATATAGTCGAGTTCCGCCCTGGCAAGCGATATTCCGGCTGACTCAAGTTCCAGCTTTTCATCCGTCGCATCCTGAAGTGCAATGGTATCACCGGCCATGACATCCTGACCGTTACGGACCCTTATATCCGATATGACATCCTGCGTATTGAAATACATAGCTATTTTCCTGTCCGCATGCAGCCTGCCGTTTGCCGTCAGTTGCCGGAAGAACGGCCCCTTTTCTATTTTCATGACCTTGACATTGTTCGTTTCCGGCGCATATTGCAGCCGGCCTGTCTTTTCCGTTTCAGATTCACCGGAGGTGCAGCCTGCAGCCAATGTCATCAGAGAC
>CALUQC010000052.1 GCA_944322805.1 uncultured Bacteroidales bacterium
GGGCGGAACAGCCGGTCAGGTCGAGTTTCTCCACAGGATTCCCGTAGCAGCGCAGGGTCGTCAGCTTCGTCAAGCGCGGCAGGCTGACTGTGGAAATGTCGTTGTTCGAGCAGTCTATGGTCTCCAAATTCGTACAGGCCTCCAAACCGGTCAGGTCCTTTACGCCCCTGCCGGAGCAGTTTACCAAAGTTACTAATTTTCCGGATTTTGACCCATGTCATTTCGAGCGAAGTCGAGAAATCTGTTTTTGCCCTGTCATATATGGAAAATTGGTAAAATTTCCCGTAATATCGTTATGCGGCGCAGCTGGAGAAAGGCTAACTTTGCCGGTGGAACTTAAAAAATCATCAATATGGCGGCGAAAATAAAAATACCGTTTTTAATTTTATCGGTACTGATATTAAATTCTCAAATCATTATGGCACAGGAAAAAATAACGCAGACTGCCGGAAGAACGCAGTTGGGAGAATTCGCTCCCGAGTTTGCAAGGCTCAACGACGATGTCCTGTTCGGCGAGGTCTGGAACAGTCCGGGGCTCAGCCCGCATGACCGCAGCATGATCACAATCGCCACACTGGTCGGCAAGGGTATCATAGATTCTTCGCTTACGCATCACCTCCAGTTTGCCAAAAGCAACGGCGTCACAAGGACGGAAATATCTGAAATGCTTACCCATATTGCATTCTATGCCGGCTGGCCCAATGCGTGGGGTGCGTTCCGTATGGCAAAGGATGTCTGGGCGGAGGATACCGCCGGAGATAACGGAAAGGCAGCTTTCCAGCGGGAAATGATTTTCCCGATAGGGGAGCCAAATACTGCATACGCCGAATATTTCATCGGCAACAGCTATCTTGCCCGGATTTCCACGGAGCAGGTGCCGTTTTCCAATGTCACTTTCGAGCCAGGCTGCAGGAACAACTGGCATATCCATCATGCGTCCGAAGGCGGCGGACAGATGCTTGTCTGCGTAGCCGGCCGCGGGTGGTATCAGGAAGAGGGCAAGCCTGCGGTACAGATGCTTCCGGGCGATGTCATCCATATTCCTGCAAACGTGAAACACTGGCACGGGGCCGCTTCGGACAGCTGGTTTGCCCATCTTGCATTCGAAATCCCGGGCAAGAATACATCAAACGAGTGGCTTGAGCCTGTTTCCGACGTGGAATACGGCAAACTGAAATAGTCATCCCCCCCACTCATTGGACTACAGCAGCGGAACGAGATATTTCGATATAAGCCATCCTCCGCCGAGAAGCCAGACGAAAAGGATGGCGGCGAGGATGAAAGGCTTGGCCCCTGCCTGCCTGAATTTGGCGAAATCGGTCTCTGCCCCGAGGGCAGTCATGGCCATCGTGAGCAGGAATGTATCGAAACCGTTGATTCCGTCCACCACCTTGGCAGGAAGCAGTTCGAAAGAGTTGAATCCTATCACTACGATAAACCAGAAGGCAAACCACGGAACGGTGATTTTCCGTTTGCCTCCGGCTCCGTGTGACAGCCTTTGGCGTTTCTCGGATACCAATGCCATGACAAGCAGGACAGGTGCCAGGAGTATGACCCTTATCATCTTTACAATGATGGCGGTATCGGAAATTTCCGCTCCCATTGCATTTCCGGCTCCGACCACGTGCGCCACTTCGTGCAGCGTCGAGCCGGTGTACACTCCCATTGCCGTGGCATCCAGACCTGTTATCCCCGTATTATATAAAACCGGATAGAGGAACATCGCTATCGTGCCGAATATCACGACGGTCGACACTGCCACGGCTGTCTTGTAAGGCTGCGGCTTCAATACTGATTCAGCTCCGAGCACGGCTGCGGCTCCGCATACTGCGCTTCCGGTAGCTGTCAGCAGGGAAGTCTCCTTGTCCATTCCGAGCAGTTTTCCTGTCAGGATGCCGAGAAAAATCGTGACCGTCACCACAATGATGTCCGCGACAATGGCTGCCGCCCCGATTTCCATTACGCTCTGGAACGTCAGGCGGAACCCGTACAGGATGATGCCTGCCCGGAGTATCTGTTTCGTGCAGAACTTGATGCCTGGAGTCCAGGTTTCCGGCAGGCTGCTTCTCAACGTATTGGCATATATCATCCCTATGACGATGCCTGTTATCAGCGGGCTGAATGAAAGTTTTTTTATGAAGCCGATTCCGGCGATGCTGAACGCCGCGCAGGAGAGCAAAGCTATCAGCAGAATGCCGTGCAGCATGTTTTTTCTCGATTCGGATGTCATATCTGTGTCCTTTGTCGGTAAATAAGGCAGCGGACGGCCGCCTCTCCGTAAATAAAAAAAGGAGTTGCGAAAAATCGTAACTCCTTGATCATTAGCTGCTCCTGAAGCAGGACTTGAACCTGCGACCCTCTGATTAACAGTCAGATGCTCTAACCAACTGAGCTATTCAGGAATATGTATGTCGTTTCCCGATGATACCTGTTTTCTCATTCGGGATTGCAAAGGTACGACTTTTTTTGATTGCTGCAAATTTTTCTTTGCAAATTTTCTATCTTTGCGATGTTTTCTTCAAACATACGTAGAATTTACCGCATAAATCCGATTCGTTATGGATATCGATCTTTTGGCCAAAATGGTGAAGGAACTGATTCTCGACAGGGACAGGGTGGTCTTGCCGGGGCTCGGCACGTTTGTGGCCGAACTGATGCCCTCGACGTTTTCCGACAGGGGCTATACCATAAACCCGCCTTACCGCAGGCTGTATTTCAGGTCGAGACAGGAGGACGATAACGCGCTTGTCGAACTTTATGCGCGGTCGAACGGAGTTGCCGTGGATGTGGCCGAAAGGATTATGACCGATTTCCTGACAGAGTTGCGCCAGGTCCTGAAAGAGAAGAAAACCGTGATTTTCCCGGGCCTGGGAAGGCTGAGGGCCACGAAGGAAAACAACTTCTTTTTTGTCCCGGATGAAGATCTGGACATTTATCCGGAGGGTTTTGCGCTGGAGCCGATATCCCTTAAAACCCATCAGGAGACGGAGGCGGAAGTGTCGGAGAAGCTGTCGCAGCTGAAATCCATCATGGAATCGGAAGAAAAGGGTGCCGTTCCGGCAATGCAGGACCTGCCCGTGGAGGAGCCGGCCGCCGGTGCCGAAGCCTCACCGGAGGAACTTCACGAGGAGGATGCGGGTACGGATGCCGCCGCTGCGGCAACGGAAGTTGCAGCCGTGCCGTCTGAAACTCCTGCGGCAGCACAGGGACCGTCGGAAGAAGAATCCGGCACGGAATCCGCTGCGGCAGGGACTCCTGCCGAATCCGCTGATGTACACGGGCGTAAATTGTCCGGAGCTGTGAAAGCCGTCATCATTGCGGTCGCTGCCGCAGTCCTGTTGCTCATTCTGTATGTCGTTTTGAATCAATTGTTTCCCGGTCTTTTCGACAGCCTGCTGTACGACAGGGAACAGCTCGAAATCCTGGATTACGTCACATTTGCTTCTTGTAAATAAAAGTGTTACTTTTGCGCCCTGAATCAAAGCGCCGGAGAATCCGTATGGACAATATTTACAAGCAGCAGATAAAAATCCCATGCTATGATACTGATGCCTCACAGCTTTTGAAGCCCGTGTCGTTCATGAATTATGCCCAGGAATGGGCCAACTGCCATGCTTCCGTCCTCGGATTCGGATACGACGACATGATAAGGACACGCATGGCATGGGTGCTTTCCCGGATGCACGTGAAGTTTCTCAGGCATCCGAAATGGCGCGATACGGTAAATCTCGCCACCTGGCACAAGGGACCGGAAAGCCTGATGTACATAAGGGATTTCAGGATGACCGACGAGACGGGAAACGAGGACCTGATACTGGCTACCACTTCCTGGCTTGTAGTCAATATCGACACCAGGCGCCTGACGCGCGACGTGCCTTTGGATGATTCGAGCATTTGCCGGGAAGATGCTGTCCCGCGGCCGTGCGACAAGATTTGCATACCTGCCGGTGCCGTCCTGGAACATGCCGGCACCCATGTCGTATCGTATTCGGACGTGGACCTGAACGGACATGCGAACAATGCCATGTATCTTGTATGGGCAATGGATGTCATGGGATGCGGAACTACGTTCGGCAAGCCGCTGAAAGAAATGAAAATAAACTTCAACCACGAGACCATGCCGGGAGACCGGGTGGAACTGTATCTCGCTTCGGACAGGACCGATGATGCCATGGAGCGGTACTGGGTCGAAGGCCGTATTGCCGGAAGCACCGGACCATCCTCCTTTTCAGCAGAAATGATTTTTTGAAGTAGATAATATCGGATATGAAAGAATTGTTTTACGGAACCGGAACAGGACATTCCATCATGCTTCTGGCCTTGGTCATAGCCTTGGGACTCCTGCTCGGCAGACTGAAAATCAAGGGAGTATCTCTCGGCTCTACATGGATTCTGTTCGTGGGTATCCTGTTCAGCCATTGCGGATTCAGGGCGGATGCGTCCCTCCTGCATTTCCTTAAGGAATTCGGACTTATCCTGTTCGTCTTTTCCATAGGCCTGCAGGTCGGTCCCGGTTTTTTCCATTCGTTCAAGAGCGGCGGACTCAAACTGAATATCCTGGCGGTGGTGCTGGTCCTTATCGGTGTCATCACGACCTATGTCATACATCTCGTGACCGGAGAGAATCTCGTGACGCTTACCGGCGTGATGTCCGGTGCAGTTACCAATACCCCGGGTCTCGGTGCGGCGCAGCAGACCTACCTCGATGCTACCGCAGGCTCGTTCGTACATGAGATAAGCTCTTCGGCGGTCGCTTCTTCTTTAGCCTCCGGCTATGCCGTGGCCTATCCGATAGGCGTACTCGGCGTCATCCTCGTGCTCATGCTTGTCAAGGCTGTTTTCAGGATAGACCTGAAGAAGGAAAAGGATGCCATGGACAGCATGGAGGTGGGCATGGATTCTCCGCAGCGCGTGGCGTTCTGCATCAAGAATCCGGCAGTATTCGGCAAATCGATACTCGAAGTCAGCAAGGCGATTGAAAACAAGTTCATCATATCGCGCATATACCGCGGCGGAGCGGTGATGGTGCCGGTGGCATCTACGGTCCTCGTCGAGGGTGATGATGTCCTGGTCGTGACTTCCCAGAACTCGGTGGAGGCGGTGACCCTGCTTTTCGGAGAGCAGATAGACATGCCGAAGGAAGCCTGGGACAAGATAGATGCATCCATGTCGGTGCGGAAACTGACCATTACGCGCACATCCATGACCGGCAAGAAACTCAAGGACCTGAGAATCAGGACAAACTACGGTGTCAGCATCACGAGGATATCCCGCGGCTCCATGGACCTGGTGGCCAATCCGGATGCCATAGTGCAGATGGGAGACACCCTTACGGTGGTGGGGCATGACAACGATATAAACAACGTGGCCAAGTTCGTCGGCAACTCGAGGACCGGACTTTTCCATCCGAATCTTATTCCGATTTTCTTCGGCATAGCCCTCGGCGTACTGTGCGGCTCCATTCCTATCATGATTCCGGGTGTCCCGCAGGCCATCAAGCTCGGTCTGGCCGGAGGTCCGCTTATAGTAGCCATCCTTTTGGGCTATTTCGGGCCGAAACTGAAAATTACCACCTATACTACCATGAGCGCCAATCTGATGCTCAGGGAAATAGGCATCTCCATCTTCCTTGCTGCCGTGGGACTCGGGGCCGGCGAGACATTCGTCAGCTCCATCATGGACGGAGGCTACTGGTGGATACTTTACGGTGCGCTGATTACCCTTATCCCGACGGCACTCATAGCCATTCTCGGAAGGTGGATTTTCAAGCTCAACTTTTACCAGATCTGCGGCCTCATATCCGGCAGCTGCACGAATCCTCCCGTGCTGGCTTTCGCCCAGAATGCCTATGGTACGGACTACACCTCGGTCAGCTATGCCACGGTATATCCGTTGTCCATGTTCATGAGGGTGCTGGTCGCACAGATTCTCATACTGATAGCAATAGCCTGATTTCTTATGCAGGAAAAGACGATGACGCATGAATATATGGTGGAGATAGCGGACTTTATAGCTCGCTATCTCTCGTATATGCTCGGAGCCGGAGTGCACACCTCGCGTGTGGTGCGGAACAGCAAGCGGCTCGGAAAGGCCCTCGGAGTGGACGTGAGCATCCATACCTCCCAGAAGACGGCCACTCTGACGGTCAGCAGCGGGACAGGAGACAGGGATACGAGGGTCCTGGACATCCCGGCCTTTCCAATAAGTTTCGAATGGAATGCGGATCTCAGTGCATTGAGCTGGGCGGCGCATGACCGCAGGATGACATTGGAGGAAGTCCGGACCAAATTCGATGAATTAGTCTCGAAGCCCGGAATGAATCCCGTATTCGTCCTGTTTATGGTATCCCTGGCGAATGCTTCCTTCTGCCGGCTTTTCGGCGGGGACATATGGGCCATGCTGATAACCTTTACAGCCACTATGACCGGTTTTTTCACGCGGCAGCATCTGATGAAGAACAAGGTCAATCATTACATCGTTTTCATCGTGTCCGCTTTCGTGGCATCCATCTGTGCTTCCTCGGCCCTTTCGTTAGGCATTGAAACTGCCGAGATAGCGTTGGCTACCAGCGTCCTGTACCTTGTGCCCGGAGTCCCTCTGATCAACGGCCTTATCGATATTACCGACGGCCATATCCAGATAGGCATCAGCCGTCTTGTCAATGCCTTCATGCTGATAGTCTGCATTGCCATAGGCATGTCCATAACCCTTATGATGGTAAAAGACAGTTTGTTATGATAGCCATAGATATTATTTCCGACGGTTTGTTCGCCGCTGTCGCGGCAATGGGTTTCGGCTCCATTTCCGGACCTCCCATGCGTGCATTCCCCTGCATTGCCATACTTGCGGCCGTCGGTCATGCCTCCAGATACTGCCTGATGAATTTCCTCGGCGTCGATATTGCCACCGCATCACTCATTGCCGCATTCATCATCGGCACCGGCAGCGTCTTTTTCGGGAAAAAAGTATTCTGCCCCATGACTGTGCTTTATATTCCTGCACTTCTCCCAATGGTGCCCGGAACATATGCCTATAAAACCGTATTTTCCCTTATCATGTTTTTCCAGGAAATATCTTCTCCCGGGAAGGGCAACGAATATCTTCAGGAAATGATTTATAACGGCTCCGTTTCTTTCAGCGTGCTTTTCATGCTTGCCGTGGGGGCGACGGTGCCGGTGTTTTTGCTGAGGGAAAAGGCCAATTCGATGACTCGGGGGTCCTGTTTTCTATAACGGGTGCACTGCGGCGTTATCTTCGGTATCGCTCCTGCAATGTCATCTCGAGCGAAGTCGGGAGGATCTGCTCTGTTGATAACAGATTTCTCCACTCGCTTCGCTCGGTCGAAATGACAGAGAAGCAGGCCCCGTCCCTGACAGTAACGGTGCTTCTGCGGACGTTAAAATTTGAAATAAAGAACGATTATGAAAGAAATATTCTGGAATTCGATAGCGGAGTACAATGCTGCGACATGGCCGTGGCAGTTGGCATTCATGTCCGTGGCCACGGTGCTGACACTGATCCTGTGGTTCAGACCGCGGACATGGGCGAAAGTTGCCATGAAAATATACATGGTGACGGTTTCCCTGTGGATGGCATTCGTATATTACATGACGTTCGCGGCATCGAGAGAATACTCCAATGTCATGGCCATTTTCTGGTGCCTTATGGCGGCATCGTGGATATACGACCTCGTAACCCGCTTCTCGACATTCCAGAAATCCGGGAAATACAGGCCCTGGGGCATCATCATGCTGATACTGCCGCTGGCATATCCCGCCGTTTCACTCCTGAGAGGCTGTGAATTCCCTTTCATGACCACTCCCATGCTTCCGAGCGCCGTGGCCCTCTACATGCTCGGCATGCTGATGGCCTTCAACAGGAAGATAAATTTCTTCGCCTTTATCCTCATCCTCCATTGGGCGGTGACTGCCATTTCAAAAATCCGGATTTTCGGAATCCCGGAAGACGCCATTCTGGCCGCAGCCTGCATCCCTTCCATGGTCATATTCTATTTGCAGATGCTGGACACATGCCGTCGCGACCTCAAACCCTCTTACGGGCCGGTGAAAATACTGATATTCGCGGTAGCGGCCGTCCTGGCAGGCTGCATGGCGATAGCCTGATTCCGCACACCGTACGCCGGACCAGCTTTATCACAATGTTCCCGTCTCTTCCAGCCAGTGCAGGAAGTCATCCGTCCTCGAGCGGCTCACCATCATGTCGAACGAAGTGGAAGGCTCAGCTTCTATCCGGTACCGGCTGCCTATCCTCAAAATGCGGGATATGGCGGCAGCCGAAATGATGCAGTTCCTGGAAATGCGGAAGAACGATTCCCTGTCGAGCTGCTCCATGGCTATGTCCAGGGAAAAGTCCACGATGTACTTTTTTCCGTTGCGCGTGATCATGTAGGTGGACTTGTCCTCCGAACAGAAATACGCGATGTCGGCAGACAGGACCGGCACTATGGTATCGTTCAGCTTGACCAGGAAGCGTTTCCTGACACTTTTCCCCTGCTGTTCCGCCGCAGTTCCCGAATTTGCCGGGGCCGTGTTTTGACCGGCTGAAGCCGCGCCCTGCCCGGCGGAGGCCGCTATCCTGCCCCTGCATCTTTCCACCGCCCGTTTCAGCGTCTCAGGCTCTATCGGTTTCAGCAGATAGTCGATGCTTTCCACCTCGAATGCCTTTACGGCGTAATGGTCATAAGCCGTGGTCATCACCACTTGCGCCCTGATATCCGCCTGCCGGAAAATCTCGAAACAGTTCCCGTCGGAGAGTTCCACGTCCATGAAAATGATGTCGGCCTTGTGGTCCGGATTCCCGAGCCATTCTATGGTCCCGGATACCGAGCCGGTCTCTCCGACGATTCTTATGTCGGGATACAATTCTGTCAGGGTCGAGGCAAGTTTCCTTCTTGCCATCGTTTCATCTTCTACTATCAGTACATTCATGGTTTGCCAGTGTTGTCAAGTGTGGAACTGTCCCCCGGGCGTCCCCGGAGCATGTGGGCCTGTACGTCCCGCAATGTCGCTGCCGCATGGCAGCAGAGGAATCGTCACCGAAAATACCCCGTTGTCCGTCGTGACGGATACCTCCTTCCCGTAGCGGTCGCTGTACTGTCTTTTCAGATAGTTGAGCCCTATTTTCGTGGACTCTCCCGTAGTTATTTTCGGCCTTACGGGATTGCTGACCGTCAGCGTTTCCCCGTCCGAGACGATGGTGATTGCGAGCGGATCTTCCTTTCCTATGCTGTTGTGCTTTATGGCATTTTCTATAAGCATCTGTACGGAGCACGGTATGACGCGGCAGGAGAGGGTGCGTTCCGGCAAGTCGGCATTGACTGAAAATCCGTCGTCGAACCTCACTTTCAGCAGGTCTGCATACATCATGACGAAATTCATTTCATCCTCGAGGGTGACTGTGGCCATGTCGTCGTATTTGAGCATGTACCTGTAAATGCCGGCCAGCTTGTGTATGTAGGTGCTCGCCGAGGAGGTCTTCCCGTCCAGTACCAGGCAGTCGAGAATGTTCAGGGAATTGAACAGGAAGTGCGGGTTGACCTGCTGTTTGAGCCGGACATACTGGAATTCCGCCTGGCTTGCCTTCTCCTTTTCCGCCTTTATCTCGGCCTTGAGACCGAGGGCGTAATATATGACGTATATGATGGAAAATCCGGTGAGCGCGGCCATGACTGCCACTGTGGAAATCCGTATCGGTCCGAAAGCGGAGAATTCTCGGGCATTGCCTGAGGGAGGGTCTATGTACAGGTACAGTATGGCAATGGCTGCCACGGACAGGCAGGAAATGACAGCGGCGCATGTCTTCACGGCCATGTTCCACCGGTGTTTCCGTATGAGCCTGACGGACAGGACCAGCAGGCACAGCATCACGACTGTCATCCATGAACGCGACAGGAGCAGGCCCAGTACGTCATACAGGCTGTATCCCGAATTTGAGGAAAAAAGTTCCGATATCAGCAGCCGGGCCGTTATGATGAGCCCTATGATGAATACGAGCAGGATGATGTGCTCGTTCTTGATTTTCCCTGCGGGGCGGGGTATGCTTGCGGCCTGTACCGGCTGTTTCTTTCTTGCCGCAGCCTTCAGAAGCAGCGCCGTGCTCCAGCCGATGATTTCCGTGGTCAGGAATGTCGAGACCGAATGGGACAGAAGCGCGGAACTCGAAAGCAGGGCCATGAGTTTCGCCCCGTAGACGCCGAGCAGATAGCCTGCGACATTTGTCAGTATGATGGCAGCCACGATAAGCTCCAGCCCCACTTTCGCCCGTATGCATATCAGCGTGACCATCAGCACCGAAAGAACTGTGAGCCAGATTTCGTCCGATATCCCCGCTGTACGGCAGCAGAGAGCCACTGCGACATGCAGGACTGCGAAAACATGTATTATGTGGCCGTTTTTCAGTGTCATCTTTCAAATTTACGATTTTTTCCGGAATTACGGCACCCTCTGTCCATCTCCTTTCATTCATCTGAAAAAAACGACCGCTCGTCCCGCCTTTCCGACCACTCGTCTTTCGATTTTTCTTTTAGCGGAAACCCTTTTTTAGTTTTGCATTCCCATAATGTATAAAAGAATAACACTGAAATGAATAAACCCAAATTGTCATTCTGGCAGATATGGAATCTCAGCTTCGGTTTCCTCGGGGTGCAGATAGGATATTCCCTGCAGAATTCGAACACTTCCTCGATTTTCCAGTCGCTTGGAGCCGATGTGAGCCATCTGAGTTATTTCTGGCTTGCCGCTCCTCTCGCCGGTATGGTTATCCAGCCGATTATAGGGATGTTTTCAGACGGTACGTGGACGCGTTTCGGCCGGCGCATGCCGTATATATTCGGCGGTGCTCTCATTTCCACGATAGCGCTGCTGCTGATGCCCAACTGTCCTGTCCTGCTGGCGTTCGCGCCGCTTGCCATGGGGGCGTTCATCCTTCTTTTCATGGACCTGTCGTTCAACGTGACCATGCAGCCTTTCCGGGCTTTGGTGGCCGACATGCTGGATGACTCGCAGAAGACGCAGGGCTATGTAGTGCAGACTTTCCTGATCAATCTCGGAGCGGTCATAGGGGCTTTCCTGCCGCTGATAATGACCTGGTGCGGTGTGTCGGACGAGGCTGTTCCGGGACAGGTTTCCAGGCACATAGCCTGTTCCTATTATGCGGGAGGCATCATCCTTCTGCTTACCGTCATGGTGACGACGTTCAAGACGAAAGAATATCCGCCTGAAAAATTCGCCGAATATAATGGAATTGACGTGGGTGCCTCCGGCAATGCTTCGGCTGCCGGCAGGGCCTCCCGGGCGGAAGGCGCGGATACTCCGCAAGCCGGAAAACCCGGTTTTATCACTCTCATGCGGCATATCCCCAGGGTAATGCTCCAGCTCGGGGTCACCCAGTTTTTCTCCTGGGCAGCCCTTTTCATGATGTGGACTTATCTGAAACCCGCCATTACCGGCAATGTATTCGATCCCGCCACCGGTGCGGTCCTGTCGGAAGGCGCCACGCAGACCTGGGTAGGCGTGCTGAACGGCATTTATCCGATTCCGGCCTGCATCATATCCGTTTTCATGAGCCGCATTGCCGCAAAATGGGGCAACAGGGCTGTTTATGCTGCCTGCCTGCTCTGCGGCGCCCTCGGTTTCGGCGGACTGCTCGCAGTGCACAACCAGTACCTCATGATGATTCCTATGGTGGGGATAGGCATTGCCTGGGCCGGCATTCTTGCCATGCCGTATTCCATTCTTTCCCGTGAAGTGGAGGCGGCCAACATGGGCGCATATATGGGAATCTTCAATTTCACCATCACCATCCCCCAGATAGTCATAGGCCTGACCGGAGGACTGATAGTGAAATGGATATTCGGCTCGCAGGCCATATGGATGCTCGGCCTTGCAGGCGCTTTCATGCTGCTTGCGGCGGTTTCCGTGGCATTCGTCGGCAGCGGGAAAAGGAGGGAGACGGTGCGATGAGTGCCGTGCATAAATGAAAATTGTCGAATCTCTGATAATACAATAAAATCCTATGAACAGAATTTTATCTTTACTTGCAGCGTTGGCGGCGCTCTGTATTGCGGCCCCGGTCACATCCGCACAGGGCGGATATGAAATAAAGGGTGTCGTGCAGGATGCCCTCGGCCCTGTCATCGGAGTCACACTTATGGAAAAGGGGACGGCTACCGGAACTTCCACCGGTCTGGACGGCGACTTCATACTCACGGTATCCGGTCCGGATGCTGTCGTGGAAGTCAGCTGCATCGGATACAAGACACTGACTTTCAAAGCATCCGAGGTTCCTCCGGTGATTACGGTCACTGAAGATGCGCTTTTCCTCGACGATGTGGTAGTCATCGGTTACGGTACGGTCAAGAAAGAAGACATGACCGGCTCCGTCACTGCCATAAAGTCCGAGGAACTGAACAGGGGCGCGGTGGTATCCACCCAGGACATGATGAAGGGCAAGGTGCCCGGGCTCCAGATCATTCCCGGCGACGGCGGTCCCGGCTCCGGCTCCACGATACGTATCAGGGGAGCCGCATCCCTTAATGCTTCGAACGACCCTCTCATAGTGATAGACGGAGTGCCTATCGCGGTGGACGGCGGCGCAGGCATGGCCAATCCTCTCGAGACCATCAACCCTAACGACATAGAGTCCTTCACGGTGCTGAAAGATGCCTCGTCTGCCGCCATATACGGCTCGCGTGCCTCCAACGGGGTCATCATAATCACCACGAAAAAAGGAAAAGGCTCCAAACCGCAGGTCAGCTACAGCGGCAGTGTCAGCGTGCAGACCAACTCCAAGCGCATACCGACCATGACTCCGGAAGAATACAGGGATTATGTCGCGGTGACTTTCCCTGCCGGAACGACCGTGGGTGACTATGTGCAGTCGCGTCTCGGAAGCGTGAACACGGACTGGCAGGACCTCATCTTCCGCACGGCCATTTCACATGACCACAATGTCAGCCTGAGCGGCAACGTCAAGGAAAGAATGCCTTACAGGGCATCCATAGGCTGGACAAGCCAGCAGGGAACCCTCCATACGTCGAAATACGACAGGGGGACTCTCGATATCAGCCTCAATCCTGACTTCTTCGACAAGCATCTCACCATAAGCCTGAGCGGAAAGGGCGTTTATACGAATCAGCGTTATGCCGACAGCGGTGCGGTGGGTAATGCCGCCTTCTTCAATCCTACCCAGGACCCGTATTTCAGGAATGAGGACGGCTCTGTCGACTACACCACTACCAACGGCTACTGGAACTACGGTACCGGCCGCGGGGAGGACTTCGTGCCGAACACCCTCGTGGGAGTCGGCCCTCTTTCGCAGCTTTTTGATGTGGACAACTACGGCAGCGCGATGAGAATGATAGGGAATGCCCAGATAGACTACAAGGTACACGGCTTCGAAGCCTTGAAATTCAACCTCAGCCTCGGTATAGACATGTCCGAATACAAGTCCCACAGCGGGGTGAATCCTGGGTCTTTCCAGGCTTACACCGATACGGAGAACAGAGGGATAGGGCAATATTCGGAATCCAAGCAGTTCCGCCGGAACCAGGTGCTCGAGTTCTATGGAAACTTCAACAAGGAGTGGGGCATGCATCATTTGGACGTGATGGCCGGATACTCATGGCAGCACTTTTTCAGTTCAGACCGCAGCGTGACCTATTTCAATATTACCGACGAGCAGAAAGGCGACGATTCCCGCTATCCGTTCAACAGGCAGGAGAGCTATCTCGTATCTTTCTACGGACGTATCAACTATTCGATAGATTCCCGCTACCTCTTTACCTTCACTCTCAGGGACGATGCTTCATCCCGTTTTTCTCCGGAGCAGCGCTGGGGGCTTTTCCCTTCGGGCGCCTTTGCCTGGAACATCAAGGAGGAATCGTTCCTGAAAGACATCCGGCCTGTGTCCCAGCTGAAACTCAGGCTCAGCGTCGGCCAGACCGGCCAGCAGGAAATCGGCAGCAACTATCCGTACATGTCCATCTACAACCTTTCCACCGATGTCTACAAGCAGTATAATATGGGTGGAAACGGATATTGCTTCTACTACAGCCCCGGAGCCTACGATCCGGACATAAAATGGGAGACGACCACTACCTACAACGCCGGCGTGGACTTCGGCTTCCTGAATGACCGGATTACCGGTAATGTGGATGTCTATCTCCGGCAGACGAAGGACCTGCTGAATACGGTGATGACCCCGATGGGCTCCAATTTCGGCAACTCCGTCCTGACCAATATCGGCTCGATGGAAAACAAGGGACTGGAATTTTCCATAAACGCAGTCCCTGTCGAGACCGAGGACTGGCATCTCTCTATAGGCTTCAACGGCACGTTCCAGGACACGCGCTTTACCAGGCTGAACAATACCGACGATCCTGACTATTCCATCCAGGTGGGCAGCATCAGCAAGGGCACGGGCAGCATGCTCAGCGTCCACAAGGTAGGTTACGCCCCGTATTCTTACCGCACGTTCCAGCAGGTGTACGATTCAGAGGGCCGGCCTGTCCAGAATGCCCTCGTGGACCGCGACGGCGACGGCACCATTACGGACAACGACCGCTACATCTCCGGCAAGAGCCCGAACGCCAAGTTCTTCTACGGGCTTAACCTCAAACTCTCGTACAGGAACTGGGACTTCGGTTTCAACGGCCACGGCTCGGCCGGAAACTGGCTGTTCAACGATTTTGCATCCGCAAACTCCACTTCCAATGTGGATGTCAACGCCGGAAATCTGCCGAATTTCGCAAAATACGTCAAGAAGACCGGCTTTACGGCGGCCAACAGCGGCGAACAGTGGTATTCGGACATGTTCCTCGAGAATGCGTCTTTCTTCAGGATGGATGACATAAATCTCGGCTATACTTTCCGTGACATAAAGAACTGGGACGGAGACATCCGTATCGCATTCAGCGCCCAGAACGTATTCGTCATCACGGGCTACAGCGGCGTGGATCCTGAACTTCCGGGAACTACCGGCATAGACGGAACGATCTGGCCGCGTCCACGCACATTTTCCCTGAGAGTCAATATAAACTTCTGACAAATCCGAAAAGACATGAAACAGATATTTTCGAAATTGTTTTCAATAGCGGCCGCCCTGACTGCGGTTTCCTGCATCGGAGACCTGAACACCGTCCCTCTCAATTCCTATGACAGGGTGCCGGAGACGGCGTACGGAACGGACGAGGCAGGTTATCTTCAGGGGCTCGCCAAGATATATTTCCAGTTCATTTCGAATGATACCAAAGACCTGCAGGTAAGCGACGGAGGTGCCGCCGAACTGATCAGGGCATTCTGGTCCATCCAGGAGACCACTACCGACGAGGCGAAATGCGCATGGAGCAACGACGCCTGGGTCCGCGCCCTGAACACGGATACCTGGGCGGAGGCGCAGAATGACGCCACGTATGCGGTTTATGTCCGCACCCTCCAGGGTATTACGTATGTGAACGAATATCTTCGCCAGACAACCGATGACAAGCTGTCGGAAAGGGGAGTGGACGACAATGTAAGGGCAAAGGTGGCGCAATACCGTGCCGAAGCCAGATTTCTCAGGGCCTATTTCTACTGGATGGCGATAGATGCTTTCGGCAATGTGCCTTTCGTGACGGAAGACTCTCCGTTCGGTACCGGAGTGTATCCGGAGCAGGGGACAAGGAAGCAGATTTTCGACTACTGCATCGGAGAGCTCGAGGACCTCGCTTCCGACAATAGCGCAATGCCGGCGGCCCGCTCCAATTATCCGCGTGCCGACAAAGGCTCCGTTTACGGTCTTTTGGCGAGGATGTACCTGAATGCGGAAGTTTATTCCGGCA
>CALUQC010000053.1 GCA_944322805.1 uncultured Bacteroidales bacterium
CTCAACTTTACGCAAGTAACTAAAGAATAATCAGAATTATGGCAAAAGAAGTTACCGGGTTTATCAAACTCCAGATCAAAGGTGGCGCAGCAAATCCATCACCTCCAGTAGGACCGGCACTCGGCTCGAAAGGGTTGAACATAATGGATTTCTGCAAGCAGTTCAATGCCCGCACTCAAGATAGCGCTGGTAAGGTATTGCCTGTAGTGATTACAGTCTACAGCGACAAGTCATTTTCTTTTGAAGTAAAGCAACCTCCTGTAGCAGTACAGCTTAAAGAAGTTGCCAAAATATCCAAAGGCTCCGATCAGCCGAACAGGAACAAGGTAGCTACCATCACCTGGGATCAGGTAAAGACGATAGCAGAATCCAAAATGCCGGATTTGAACGCATTTACGCTTAAGTCCGCAATGACTATGGTGGCCGGAACGGCAAGAAGCATGGGTATAAAGGTCGAGGGAGAATTTCCTGCTGACATCTAAAATTCACACGCAAAATGGGAAAACTTACTAAAAACCAAAAAACGGTTATGGCCAAATATGATGCGGCCAAACAATATAAGCTATCTGAAGCCTGTGAGATTGTCAAGGAAATCACCTATACCAAATTCGATGCTTCAGTAGAGATTTCCGTAAACCTCGGCGTAGATCCGCGTAAGGCAAACCAGATGGTGCGCGGCGTGGTGACACTTCCAAACGGAACGGGAAAACAGACGAGAGTTCTCGTACTCTGCACTCCCGACAAGGAAAACGAGGCCAAGGAAGCCGGTGCGGACTATGTAGGTCTTGACGAATACATCGACAAGATCAAGGGCGGATGGACTGACGTAGATGTCATCATCTGTACGCCTTCCGTAATGGCAAAAGTCGGCGCTATAGGTAGGATACTCGGACCGAGAGGCCTCATGCCTAACCCTAAGACCGGTACGGTTACGATGGAAATCGGAAACGCAGTCAAGGAAGTAAAGGCAGGTAAGATAGACTTCAAGGTCGACAAGACAGGTATCGTACATGCTGCCATAGGAAAGGTATCGTTTACTCCGGAGCAGATCTGCGAGAATGCGCAGGAAATGATTTCAGCCATTCTCAAACTGAAACCTCAGTCACTCAAGGGAACATACCTCAAGAGCGCTTCCCTGTGCTCTACCATGAGTCCTGGCATACAGTTAGACGTCAAAACATTCAGTAGTGCTGAATAAAAAAATTCAATGTTATGAGAAAAGAAGAAAAAGCGCAAATACTTGAATCGATTACAGCACAAATCCAGAAGACTCCTAATTTCTACATTACGGACATTTCGGGACTGAATGCTGAACAGACGGCAAAACTTCGCCGCGACTGCTTCGAAAAGAACATCAAGTTAGTGGTAATAAAGAACACTCTTTTCCACAAGGCAATCGAAGCAATGGGAAGCGAAGAAGCCAGCCAGCTTCTCGGCACCCTTGAAGGACCTACGGCCATCATGTACACGGAAACGCCGAACGTCCCTGCAAAACTCATCAAGAAGTATGCAGACGACGGCAGCGATAAACCGGCTCTGAAAGGAGCTTACGTACAGGAATGCGCGTTTGTCGGAGCTGACAAGCTCGGAGAACTCTGCAACATCAAGTCACGTGAGGAACTCATCGGCGAAATCGTCGGCTTGCTCCAATCTCCTGCACGCAACGTCGTATCTGCTCTTCAGTCAGCAGGCGGAAAACTTGCAGGCATTGTAAAAACACTTTCCGAGAGAGAATAATAACAAATAAACAATTTAATAATTACAATTATGGCAGATATTAAAGCACTTGCAGAAGAGTTGGTAAACCTTTCTGTGAAAGACGTTCAGGAATTGGCTAACATCCTCAAAGAGGAGTACGGCATCGAGCCGGCAGCCGCTGCAGTAGCAGTCGCTGGTCCGGCAGCAGCAGCCGGCGAAGCTGCTGCCGCTGAACAGACTGAATTCGATGTTATCCTCAAGTCTGCAGGCCAGGCTAAACTTGGCGTTGTGAAGGCTGTTAAAGACATCACGGCTCTTGGACTTAAAGAGGCTAAGGACCTTGTTGACAAGGCTCCTGACGCAGTCATCAAAGAAAAAGTTTCCAAGGCTGAGGCTGAGCAGATCAAAGCTACCCTCGAAGAGGCTGGAGCAGAAGTTGAGATTAAATAACTTCATCTTTCCCCTGACGGGGACAACGATTCAGGTTTAGGGCCGGGAAAAGACCCTAAACCTTTTTGTCGTATTCAGTTTTTTCAAAAGCTGCTCGGAAATATCTGAAAGCATTCCGATCAGATTCCCAAATACAAAAGGCAGAAAGATGTCACAAAACACCAAAAATCAGCGAATTTCTTTTGCATCATCAAAAATTCTCCTCGAATATCCGGACCTTCTGGAAGTGCAATTGAAGTCATTCAGAGACTTTTTCCAGTTAGACACCACGCCTGAAAATAGAAAAAATGAAGGCCTGTACCAGGTTTTCCAGGAGATTTTTCCTATTGAAGACACCCGCAACAACTACAAGCTCGAGTTCATAGACTACTTCATCGATCCGCCGCAGTACTCCATCGACGAGTGCCTCGAAAGAGGTTTGACTTACAACGTGCCTCTCAAGGCCAAACTCCGTCTTTCCTGCAGCGATCCGGAACACGAGGACTTCGATACTAAAATCCAGGATGTATATCTTGGTAATATTCCGTATATGACGCCGGGAGGTACTTTTGTCATAAACGGGTCGGAAAGAATCATAGTATCGCAACTGCACAGGTCACCTGGCGTGTTCTTCGGACAAAGCGTCCACGCCAACGGGACAAAACTTTACTCTGCCAGAATCATCCCTTTCAAGGGATCCTGGATCGAATTTGCAACTGACATCAACAATGTCATGTATGCATATATCGACCGTAAAAAGAAATTACCGGTAACCACGCTGCTGAGAGCCATAGGTTTCAACAGCGACAAGGATATCATCGACATTTTCGGGCTGGCCGACGAAATCGAGGCCACTCCGGAGAATCTGAAACAGAATGAAGGCAGGAAACTCGCCGCAAAAGTCCTCAAGACATGGTTTGAAGACTTCGTGGATGAAGACACGGGAGAAGTCATTCCGGTGGAAAGGACTGTCGCCATCGTGGAAAGAGGCGAAATACTCAACGACGAGACCATCGAGAAGCTGTCGGATACCGACGTGAAGACCATCCTTCTGCAAAAGGAGGATGCGAATGTCAATGAATACGCCATCATCTACAACACTCTGCAGAAGGATCCGACCAATACGGAGACCGAGGCCATCAACTACATCTACAAGCAGCTCCGCAACTCGGAACCGCCTGACGAGGCCACGGCCCGCGACGTCATTGACAAACTTTTCTTCTCCGAAAAAAGATACGATCTCGGAGACGTAGGCCGCTACCGCCTCAATCAGAAACTGAATCTGAACATTCCGGTAGAGACCCGTGTCCTTACCAATACGGACATCATCGAAATCATAAAATACCTGATCCAGCTTATCAATTCGAAAGCTGCGGTAGACGATATAGACCATCTGAGCAACAGGCGTATCAGGACCGTGGGCGAGCAGCTCGCAAACCAGTTCAGCGTCGGACTCGCAAGGATGGCGAGGACTATCCGCGAAAGAATGAATGTCAGGGACAGTGAGCAGTTTGCTCCGACCGACCTGATCAATGCCAAGACCTTGTCTTCGGTCATAAATTCATTCTTCGGCACGAGCCAGCTGTCCCAGTTCATGGACCAGACCAACCCGCTTTCAGAAATGACGCACAAGCGCCGTCTGTCTGCGCTCGGTCCAGGCGGTCTTTCCAGAGACAGGGCCGGATTCGAAGTCAGGGACGTGCACTATACGCATTACGGACGTCTCTGCCCTATCGAGACACCGGAAGGCCCGAACATCGGTCTTATTTCCTCGCTCTGCGTATATGCCAGAATCAATGATCTCGGCTTCATCGAGACTCCGTACCGCAAGGTGGAAAACGGAAAGGTGGATCTCAGTTCGAACGGATGGCTGTACATGAGCGCCGAAGACGAGGAGAACAAGATGGTATCCCTGGCCAAGGTGAAGATGGACGATGACGGAAACATCCTGGAAGACAGGATACAGTGCCGTTACGGAGCAGACTTCCCGGTAGTCACGAAAGACGAGGTGGATCTGATGGACGTGGCTCCAAACCAGATAGCTTCAGTGGCTGCATCCCTTATTCCGTTCCTCGAGCACGACGATGCACACCGTGCGCTGATGGGAGCGAACATGATGCGTCAGGCAGTGCCGCTTCTCAATCCGGAATCCCCTATCGTGGGTACCGGGCTGGAAGAGAGAGTCTGCCTCGATTCGAGGACCCAGGTCATCGCTACCGGCAAAGGAGAAGTCGTATATGTGGATGCAAATGAAATCCACGTGAAGTACGAACGTACCGAAAACGAAAAATTCGTCAGCTTCGATCCTGAAATAACGGTCTACAAGCTGCCTATATACAGGAAAACTAACCAGAGCACGACGATTCTCCTCAAGCCTATCGTAAGAAAGGGCGACAAAGTGGAGAAAGGCCAGGTAATCACGGAAGGATACGCCACACAGAACGGAGAGCTCGCGCTCGGCCGCAACCTCAAGGTAGCGTTCATGCCGTGGAAGGGATACAACTACGAGGATGCCATCGTACTGTCCGAAAGGATGATACGCTGGGACATTCTGACATCCGTACACGTGGACGAATACATTTCGGAGGTCCGCGACACCAAACGGGGAATGGAGGAACTTACGTCCGATATTCCGAACGTCAGTGAAGATGCCACGAGGAATCTCGACGAAAACGGCATCATCCGCGTCGGTGCGCATATCGAACCGGGCGACATCATGATCGGAAAAATCACCCCGAAAGGAGAAAGCGATCCGTCGCCTGAGGAGAAACTGCTCAGGGCCATCTTCGGAGACAAGGCTGGAGACGTGAAGGATGCCTCCCTCAAGGCGACACCTTCGCTGCGCGGTACGGTCATAAAGACTGCCCTGTACGCCAAGGTAGGCAAGGAAATCAACCGCAAAGGCGCCAAGGCCGACCAGAAGACGAAAATCGAGATTGTGGAGGAAGAGTTCAACCAGAAATCGGAGGCTCTCCGCAACAAGTTCATCGACAAGTTAGTGGTATTGGCAGGCGGTAAAAAGAGCGCAGGCATATTCGAGCTCGACGGGACCGAAGTCATTGCCAAGGGCAAGGATATCACCGCGTCCGAACTCAGGAAGATCAACTACGAAAATATCAACTCGAGCAAATGGACGGCCGACAAGGATGCTAACCAGCTCATCAAGGAGCTTATCAACAACTACTGCATCGCATACAAGGAAGCCGCCGCACAGCACAAGAGAGTCGTGGACAAGATCAAGGTAGGAGACGAACTCCAGAACGGTGTCATGCAGCTTGCCAAGGTCTATGTGGCCAAAAAGAGGAAAATCACTGTCGGCGACAAGATGGCGGGACGCCACGGAAACAAGGGTATCGTAGCCAAGGTCGTCAGAGACGAGGACATGCCGTTCCTTGAAGACGGAACTCCTGTGGACATAGTGCTCAACCCTCTCGGCGTGCCTTCACGTATGAACCTCGGACAGATATATGAAACGGTGCTCGGCTGGGCAGGAGAAGAACTCGGACTGAAATTCAGCACGCCTATCTTCGACGGAGCCACGCTTGAGGACATCTGCGCCTATACGGACAAGGCCGGCCTTCCGAGATTCGGAAAGACATACCTCAGGGACGGAGGCACCGGAGACTGGTTCGACCAGCCGGCAACTGTCGGAATCATATACATGATCAAGCTGGGCCACATGGTGGACGACAAGATGCATGCAAGGTCCATCGGACCGTACTCGCTTATCACCCAGCAGCCTCTCGGCGGAAAGGCCCAGTTCGGAGGACAGAGGTTCGGAGAAATGGAGGTGTGGGCGCTCGAAGCCTTCGGTGCGGCCAACGTGCTTCAGGAAATCCTTACGGTCAAGTCCGATGACGTGACAGGAAGGTCGAAAGCATACGAGGCTATCGTCAAGGGCGACCTGATGCCGACTCCAGGCATTCCGGAGTCTCTGAACGTGCTTCTCCACGAACTCAGGGGACTTGGACTGAAAGTCACATTGGATTAATTTACAGACAATTTGAAATTTTAGAAATATGCCGACTTTTAATAAAGAAAACAAGGTTAAAAGCAATTTCGAAAGAATCAGCATTTCACTCGCTTCCCCTGAAGACATCAAGGCAAGGTCTTCGGGAGAAGTCCTGAAGCCTGAGACAGTGAACTACAGGACTTACAAGCCGGAGCGGGACGGACTGTTCTGTGAGAAGATTTTCGGTCCTACGAAAGACTACGAGTGCCACTGCGGCAAATACAAGAGAATCCGTTACCGCGGAATCGTCTGCGACAGGTGCGGCGTGGAAGTGACGGAGAAGAAAGTCCGCAGGGAAAGGATGGGACATATCGAACTTACCGTTCCGGTGGCCCACATCTGGTATTTCAAGTCTTCTCCGAACAAGATAGCTGCTCTTCTCGGCATACCGGCCAAGAAACTGGAAGCGGTCATCTATTACGAAAAGTACATAATCATCAACCCTGGCACCACCGGAAAGGCAAAACTGGAGCTTCTCGCAGAGGAAGAATACCTCGACATCGTGGATTCGATGCCGGAAAACCAGAACCTGCCAAACGACGACCCTGACAAGTTCAGGGCAGGAATGGGTGCCGAGGCAATATATGAGCTCCTGAAGGAAATCGACGTGGACGAGCTTGCCAAAGAGCTTCGCCAGAAGATGATGAAGGAGACTTCCCAGCAGAGGAGGACCGAAGCGCTGAAAAGGCTCAGCATCGTGAAATGGTTCCAGGAGTCCAAGGGCGTCAACAGGCCGGAGTGGATGATCCTGAAGAATATTCCGGTGATTCCGCCTGATCTCCGCCCTCTCGTGCCGCTCGACGGAGGCCGTTTCGCGACTTCCGACCTGAACGACCTCTACAGGAGGGTAATCATCAGGAACAACAGGCTCAAGAGGCTGATAGAAATCAAGGCTCCGGAAGTCATCCTCAGAAACGAGAAACGAATGCTCCAGGAAGCCGTGGATTCCCTTTTCGACAATTCCAAGAAATCGAATGCCGTCAAGAGCGAAGCCAACAGGGCACTCAAATCCCTGTCGGACAGCCTCAAGGGAAAGCAGGGACGTTTCCGTCAGAACCTCCTCGGAAAACGTGTGGACTACTCCGCCCGTTCGGTCATCGTGGTAGGTCCGGAACTCAGGATGCACGAGTGCGGTCTGCCTAAATTCATGGCGGCAGAGCTTTACAAGCCGTTCATTATCAGAAAACTGATAGAGCGCGGCATCGTAAAGACCGTGAAATCCGCCAAAAAAATAGTGGACAGGAAAGACCCGGTAATCTGGGATATCCTCGAAAACGTGATGAAAGGCCATCCGGTACTTCTGAACCGTGCGCCTACACTTCACAGGCTCGGTATCCAGGCTTTCCAGCCGAAAATGATAGAAGGCAAGGCCATCCAGCTGCACCCTCTCGCATGTACGGCATTCAACGCCGACTTCGACGGAGACCAGATGGCAGTCCACCTTCCGCTCGGAAATGCCGCAATACTCGAGGCCCAGCTGCTGATGCTCGGCTCTCACAACATCCTCAACCCGGCAAACGGTACTCCTATCACGGTGCCGTCGCAGGACATGGTGCTCGGACTTTACTACATTTCCAAGCCGCGTCCGGGAGCCAAGGGGGAAGGCATGAATTTCTACGGGCCTGAAGAGGTCATCATCGCCCTCAACGAAAAGGCCATAGACATACACGCATCCATCAACGTAAGGCTGCCAAAGAACAAGCAGAATCTCGAAGAAGGATATCAGATGGTACAGACGACTCCGGGAAGGATCATCGTCAACCAGCTTGTCCCGATTGAGGTCCCTTATATTAACGAAGTGCTCGGAAAGAAGTCATTGAGGAAAATCATTTCCGTTGTCATAAACAACACGGGTATTGCCCGTACGGCACAGTTCCTCGACGATATCAAGAATCTCGGATATTCGATGGCCTTCAAGGGAGGTCTTTCCTTCAACCTCGGCGACGTCATCATCCCGGAAGAGAAGGAATCGCTCATCGAGAACGGCTACAAGACCGTAGAGTCCATCAAGAACAACTTCTCGATGGGTTTCATCACGAACAACGAGCGCTACAACAAGGTAATCGACCTGTGGACCTCGATAGACAACAAGATCACCGGCATCGTGGAAAAACAGATTTCGAACGACCAGCAGGGATTCAATCCGGTGTACATGATGCTCGACTCCGGAGCCCGAGGCTCCACACAGCAGATCAAGCAGCTCTGCGGAATGCGAGGCCTTATGGCAAAACCGCAGAAGTCCGGTGCGCAGGGAGCCGAAATCATCGAAAACCCTATCATATCCAACCTGAAAGAGGGTATGACGGTGCTCGAATACTTCATCTCCACGCACGGTGCGCGTAAAGGTCTGGCCGATACCGCATTGAAGACTGCGGACGCCGGTTATCTGACCCGCCGTCTGGTGGATGTGTCGCACGACGTGATTATCAACGAGGAAGACTGCGGAACTCTGCGCGGACTTATAGCTACGGCCATAAAGAGCAAGGATGAAATCGTGGAATCTCTCGGAGAAAGGATACTCGGAAGGACATCCGTACACGATATCTTCAACCCGCTCACCGGAGAACTCATCCTGCCTGCAGGTGAAGAAATCACGGAAAAGATAGCAGCCCTGATAGAGTCGCTCCCTATCGAACAGGTGGAAATCCGTTCGGTGCTGACCTGCGAATCACGCAAGGGAGTGTGCGCGAAATGCTACGGCCGCAACCTGGCATCCGGAAGGATGGTCGAGAAGGGAGAAGTGGTCGGAGTCATCGCCGCACAGTCCATCGGAGAGCCTGGTACACAGCTTACCCTCAGAACGTTCCACGTCGGAGGTACGGCTTCAAGCACGGCATCTGAAAGTTCCATCACGTCGAAATACGAGGGCAAGCTCGAATTCGAGGAACTCAGGACCATACAGAGAGTCGCAGATGACGGCAGCGTGCAGGATGTGGTGGTCAGCCGGACTACCGAGGTGCGCATCATCGATGAAAACACCGGCATCACATACTCGCAGTATGACGTACCTTACGGCTCCATCCTTTACAAGAAAGACGGGGACAGGGTCCAGAAAGGGGATCTTATCTGCGAATGGGATGCATACAACGCCATCACCATCATCGAGGCAGCCGGAAAGGCACGCTTCGACAGCATGATCGACGGTGTGACATACCGTGAGGAAATGGCCGATGAATACTCGCTGAACAGGGACAAGGTCATCATCGAGTCCCGTGACAAGTCGAAGAACCCGACCATAAACATCATAGACGAGAACGGTGAAAGCAAGAAGCAGTACAACCTGCCTGTCGGAGCCCACGTCATGGTGAACGACGGCGACGACCTGAAAATCGGTGACATCATCATCAAGATACCTCGCGCCATCGGCAAGTCGAGCGATATTACCGGAGGTCTGCCGCGTGTTACCGAACTTTTCGAAGCGCGCAACCCGTCCAACCCTGCGATCGTATCCGAGATCAACGGAGAGGTCATCATGGGCAAGATCAAGAGAGGAAACAGGGAGATCATCATCAAGAACAAGTCCGGTCAGGAAAAGAGGTATCTCGTACCTTTGACCAAACAGATTCTTGTTCAGGAGAACGACTATGTGAAGGCCGGAATGAGACTTTCGGACGGAGCAGTCTCCCCTACCGACATCCTCGATATCCTCGGACCGATAAAGGTACAGGAGTACATCGTGAACGAGATACAGGAGGTTTACCGTCTCCAGGGTGTGAAGATCAACGACAAGCATTTCGAAATCATCGTAAGGCAGATGATGAGGAAGGTGCAGATCAACGATCCGGGCGACACGGATTTCCTGCCGGAAGAACTCGTGGACAAGTGGGTATTCATGGATACCAATGACCATATCTACGGCAAGTTCATCATCACCGATGCCGGAGATTCGGAGAAATACTCTATCGGGGAAATCATCTCCGCCCGCGAGATGAGGAGCGAAAATTCCTCGCTCGAACGCCAGGGGCTGAAGATGATGGTGCTCCGCGAGGCCAAGCCGGCTACCGCAAGCCAGGTGCTCCAGGGTATCACGCGTGCTGCATTGAAGACGAACAGTTTCATATCCGCGGCATCATTCCAGGAGACTACCAAGGTGCTCAGCGAAGCTGCCATCCGCGGCCGTGTGGACACTCTCGAAGGTCTGAAAGAGAATGTCATCTGCGGTCACGCCATCCCTGCCGGTACAGGACAGAAGGAGTTCCAGGAAATCCTCGTGGCTCCTATGGAAGAGTACCAGAAGGCCATGAGCGAACTGTAGAAGGGGCGTCCTACTGCCCAAACAATAAAGGCGGAGTGAAGATTCACCCCGCCTTTATTGTTTTAACGTCAGTTCGACGAATTTATGTTGCTCAGGACTAAGGAATTCGTCGAACAGTCGTTATGGAGAATTAAATTAACGTGAGTTCGATGAATTTTAATTTATTGAAAATCATCGAACTTCCGCTGAGGAGCAGGACGTAAGTCCTGCGACGGGCCCCCGGCGAGGGGGCGGTGGGGGTGGCGCCCCTTGAAAAGGGGCTGTCGCCACAGCGACTGAGGTTTGAGAAATTGGGATTTCGAAGAAATCCTTAACGACTGTTCGACGAATTCCTTAGTCCTGAACAATATAAATTCGTCGAACTGACGTTAAATAATGAAAATTTATTCGCCTATATACCGACAGCAATAGAGGAATTGAATAATATG
>CALUQC010000054.1 GCA_944322805.1 uncultured Bacteroidales bacterium
GACAAACTGCCGGAGGAACTGGGCGAACTTCTGAACATGAATTCTCTCGGACTGACCGGTTCGATAGAGTCGACATTGCCTTTGCAGCTCGACATGACACTGGATCTGCTCGATTCGAACAGGGAAATCATTCCGTCTGAGAAGATATCCATCCCTGTCAAGGCCGGGTCGGCAGACTATCCTGCGGTATCGCCGCTCGATGTGGTTCTGAAGCTGGCAGAGGGCGCCGACGGCAAGGATCTGAGCTATATCAGGATGAACTTCACGGTAACGTCCGGCAACATGTCCGGAGAGCCGGTAACGGAGTCGTCCTATATCAGGGCTACCCTGAAGGCAAAGGTGCCTGGCGGTGTCACCATAGATCTCAGCAGCCTGGGCGAGAGCGAGGAGAACACGGACAATACTGATAATTCGGGTAATCAAAACTGACGGTTATGAAAAAGTTCTATATAACATTGATTGTGTGCCTGCTCCCGCTTATTGCAAGCGGGCAGGCTTTGAGAGGAAGCTATTTTTCGGAATATTCCATATACAGGAACAAGATGAATCCGGCATTTACACCCCGTTCCTCCTATCTCGGCTTTGCCGCGATAGACAATCTCGGACTCGGGCTGACGGGCAATATCGGTGCAGCGGACTTTATCTACCCGTCCGGTGAAAAGATGTTGACTTTCATGCATCCGGATGTGTCGTCCGAAACATTCCTGAACAATCTGCCGGCAAATCCGCATTTCGATGTCGATGTGGATACGGATATTCTGAATTTGGGATTCTTCACAGGGAAAAACAGTTTCTGGACTATCGGATTAGGAATACATGCGGATGCCGAATTCAATATTCCGAAAGAGCTGTTCACTTTCCTGAAAAACGGGGCCGCGACCGATCCCCAGGTGTACAATATCCGGAATACAAGTTTGATAGCCAATGCATACGCTGAACTGTCATTAGGCTATTCGCACGATTTCTCCGACTTGGTCAAGGGCCTCAGGGCCGGCGCGAGAGTGAAATTCCTCGCCGGCTTGGCAAAGGCCGACGTGAGGATAAACAATCTGAATCTGACCATGGGTTCCGAAATGTGGAGCGTAGCGGCTGATGCGTCCGCATACCTTGCTTTAAAAGGGGCGAACATAGGTCTTACCGAGGATAAGAAACTCAGCGGTTTCGACTATGATATGTCTCAGATGGGACTTGCAGGTATGGGAGCCGCTTTCGATTTCGGTGTGGAATATCGCCTGTATATCAACAGGTTTTTCGACAGTGTCAGATTCTCTGCTTCAGTGACTGACCTCGGTTTCATAAATTACGGGGCGGACGGCATCCAGCAGTTCAAGTCGGCCGGCGGAACCGTGCAATACGAGGGATTGAATGATATTACGTTCGGAGAGGAGATGAATTTTCAGAAGACGATCGACCAGATCAAGGATGAATTCATGCAGATGATAGATTACGACAAGGTGGCATCTCCAGGAGCCGTGCATTCACGTATCAGGCCGAATCTCTATGTCGGAGCCGAAGTGCCTTTCCTGTGGAACAGGATGAGTCTCGGTTTGCTGTACAATGCGAAATTCGGCTATACGAGCACCAGGAACGAGCTGACCATGGCATTGAATATCCGTCCTGGAAAATGGCTCAACCTGGGCGTGAACTATTCGATGCTGAATGCTGCAAAATCCGTCGGCTGGCTCATAGAATTCATCCCGAGAAGCGGTATCGGCTGCTTCATAGGCAGCGACTATACTTTCATGGAGGTATTCAAGGTCAGCTCAGGCTCGGACGGAATGTTCCCGATATATGCTCCGCTGAATGAAGTGAACTTCAACTTCAGACTCGGCTGCTACATCACTATGGGCAACAAGTATGACGATATCGCCGCTGCCAAGAGAGACAGGCGCGAAGCCCGCCGCGAGGCTCGTCGCGACAGGTAGAGGTATGGCCTGAACGGGGCAAAAGTTCCTTTGGGACCGAGCCGCAGCCAATATGGGTTTCAAATAAAAAAACCGGCACTTTCATGCCGGTTTTTTTGTTGCTGTTGTCTTTATTTGACCATTCGTCAATACCCCTAACGCTGAAATGTCATGTCGAGCTTGTCGAGGCATCTGCCGAAAATCATCGAACTCACGTTATTTTATAATATTTTCAACCTGGCTGATCTTGTATTCGAAGAACGGAGTACAAGGCTCATAGCGGTATGGAATGTACTCGTACAGACGGCAGTATGCCTTTCCGGTTTTCCTGCTGTAGTAGACATCCACCCTAAGCCCGTTGCCTTTGTCCTCTTCGGACGTGTCGATTTTCCCCGGATCGGTCGAAATAGCATTCGTAAACGAGTCTTTCTTGCTTTGTGCAAAGAATTTTTCCGCTTTCCGGTATATTTCTTTAGTGCCTTCCAGCCTGTAGCAGGTCTTGAGCGTAAAGACAAGTATCAGTCCGGCAAAAATCAGAAAGAAGCCTACGATGTTTACCGATGCTGATGTAGGCAGCGCCACCAATACGGCGCCTGCAACGATGAGTATTGACGAAATAATAATATCTTGTGCAGAGCGGACCCTGCTGAATTCTTTTTCCATGATTTGCATTTGATTTGAGGGCCGACTAAAAAGGGTATTCCTCCTTTTCAGTCACCCGATGATTATTGTATTATTGTAATTGAAATTTTCGCACTGAAGCGTGCGTGGGCTGAATAATCGGACTCGCGTTGTTAGATAATCAGAATCCTGAGCCGGTGCATCCTCTCGGCATTGGTCGGCAGACCATCATCGAGAATACTGTCATTGCGTTGATAGAAAAAGTATTTCGCGGACAGGGAATTTCCTGCCGTATTGTCGGCAGTCCACTTGAGCCCGCTTCCTCCCGGCCTTTTGGCAGCAGCCGGATTGTATCCGAGATTCTGAAAAGAGTTTCTGTAGACAAGCACCTCTTTTTCAGTGGATTTCAATTCTGCAGAAGTGCCGTTCAAGGCATTGCAGGCAAAGAAACCGTGAAATGTCCGGGAATCATCTATGGATGCCGCAGTTCTTCCGGTCTCAAGACTGTCATGAAAGTTCCCGGAGTCTTCGACGGTAAAGACAGCCATTGCCGCGGCATAGGCCGCAGCAATTATCATTATCATCAGTGTGGATTTTACCGTCTTTTTCATAAAACGGTCAAAGATATGAAAAAAATCATTGCCCGTCAAGCATCTTGCTGCGGGCTATCATGCAGGCTCCCATAACCGCGGTATCGTCTCCGAGTGACGATGTCGTTACCGGAACATCCCTGCACATCAGTCTGAGTGCATATTTCCGGATTTCAGTTTCTACGGGCTGAAGAAAGTAGCAAGGCTCCACCTTGGCCAGATTCCCTCCGATGATGATTGCCTCGGGGTTGAAAATGTTTACAAGTCCGGCAAGAATATGTCCCAACCTGACGCCTGTTTCGCTGACGATTTCGATACTGAGTGCATCTTCCTTTTCGACAGCGTCAAGAATGTCCTTGACTGTAATGGTTTCTCCCTTGAATACTTTGGTCGACAGAAGCGAGGTCTCTCCGCGGCTGATTCTCTCTGTAAGTTTGCGCTGAATTGCCCTTATGGATACTTCCGTTTCGATGCAGCCTTTCTTGCCGCAGTGGCACAAGACATTGTTTTCGTACATATGCACGTGCCCGAGTTCTCCCGAGTATCCGTCTTTCCCGTAATACAGTTTGCCATCTATGATGATGCCGAGTCCGAAACCCCATCCGATGTTGACATACAGAATATTGCTGTATTTCCCTGAAGCCCAGGCCATATATTCTCCGTATGCCATGGCTTTCGTGTCGTTTTCGATATATACCTTCATCCCGAGTTTTTCCTCCAGGATATCGGTCAGCGGAATTCCTGCTGTATCTTCAAAATTGAAAGTTGTGGCACTCGTGCCGGTATGGCTGTTTACCCGTCCCGGGATATTTATGTTTACAGCGGAGATTCTTTCACGGCTGATACCATCGAGGCTGTCGATGAATCCCGTTATGCGTTCGCAAATCAGGTCCAAGGTGTCATGCGTGTTATCGAGCCTGAAGTCGTCGAAGTGTTCCGTCCGGATTTTTTCTCCAGTAAAATTCATAAGGCCTATGGTGAGTTCGAAAGTGCGCATGTCCACTCCGAGAAAATAAAACGAATCGGAAAGGATTCCGTACCGCACCGTTTTACGTCCTTTCGTATGCAGACTGACTTTTTCCGACTCCATGATTTTTCCTTCTTTTATCATGGCGGAAACATATTTTGCAACGGTTGTGGTACTGTAGCCGCTGTCTATGGCAATTTCAGAAACTGTAAAAGACCCGTTCTCCATTATTTTTGTGATGATACAGTTGCGTATTGCCTTGTCTACAGTTTTGCTCCCTTTTTCGTGTAACAATGTAAGCATGATGATAATCTTATATGGACAAAAATAGTCGTTATTGATAAATTAATCAAATTTCAACAGGAAATTTAAGACGAAATAAACAATATAATTGTTAAATACTGTGAAATTATCTACTAAATAAATAAGATATTGTATAATTGTCGCTTTGATGCAGAATGGTTTAATTTTAGATAAAATCTTATTTGTTAAATATTTATATCATATATCCTTAAATTTAATTAAATAACTTATTTTATTAATTAATTTTAATTAAATAAAACATTGATTTAATATAAATAATTTTTAGATTTGCTCTTGTCATTTGGTGACACATAAGTCTTAATCTCTCTATTATGGAAAAAATCAAAGGATTGATTGATGCGCCGTTTACACCGTTTCTTGCAAACGGCGATGTGAATTTCGAACCGATTCCCGCATATGCGGCGATGCTGCAGAAGAACGGTCTGAAGGGTGTTTTCATAAACGGCTCATCCGGTGAGGGCTACATGCTTACCACGGAAGAGCGCATGAGTCTGGCCGAGAAGTGGATGGATTCGGTTCCTGAAGGTTTCAAGGTCATTGTCCACGTAGGCAGCTGCTGTCTGCGGGAAAGCGTGAAACTTGCATCTCATGCTGCTGAAATCGGGGCCTGGGGTATAGGTTCAATGGCACCTCCGTTCCCTAAGATAGGAAGGATAGAGGAACTTGTCAAATATTGCGAGGCCATCGCTGCCGCAGCACCAGGACTTCCTTTCTACTATTATCATATTCCTGCTTTCAACGGGGCTTATCTGCCAATGCTGGACCTTCTGAAGGCTGTTGACGGGAGAATCCCGAATTTTGCCGGCATCAAGTACACATATGAAAGTTTGTATGAATACAATCAGTGCCGCCTGTACAAGGACGGCAAATACGACATGCTTCACGGACAGGACGAGACGATTCTTCCAAGTTTGGCCCAGGGTGGCGCTCAGGGAGGCATCGGAGGCACAACGAACTACAACGGACGTGAACTTGTCGGAATTATTGAGGCATGGGAAAAAGGTGACTTGGAAACTGCACGGGAGAAGCAGAATTTTTCTCAGGCCGTCATCAATGTGATATGCAATTATCGCGGAAATATCGTGGCCGGAAAGCGTATCATGAAACTGATCGGCCTGGATCTCGGTCAGAACAGGGTGCCTTTCCGCAACATGACCGATGATGAGGAAGCCATGATGAAAAAGCAGTTGGAGGAGATAAATTTCTTCGAGAGATGCAATAGATTCTGAATTTGACGCAAAACCAACTTAATATACCACATAATGAGATTTTCAACAAAGTTTTTCGTGCTGGCTGCAATACTGCCGGCAATGTTGTGGTCCTGTAAAGAGAAATATGAAGAACAGGACTGGGCTGAACCGAAGGAGGGGCACATCAATGTCAGTTGTACAGCCTCTGCTTTCGGTGAGACTATGATATGGCCGGATGGCGCTAAAATAGGCCTTTATTGTGAGCAGGCAAATGCCGTAAATGTCCCTGTGAATATTTCCGCTGCATCTGCAGGCGGGGAGAGCGGGGAATTTTATTCCACTGTTGCATGGGGTGAAGGTACACATACCGTTTATATTTACTATCCGTACAGGGAAGATGCCGTATCCGAAGAGTTTTCCATAGAACTTCCGTCGACATGGTCTCAGTCGGGACAGACATACAGCCATCTGATGTCTCGCAATCTGTTCCATACAAGCATTGAAACGGAGCCTGCCGAGGGCAGCAATGTGCTGGCTGCAACTCTCGAACCGATATTCAGCCTTGCTGAAATCAAGGTATCTGGAAGCAAGTACGAAGGATATAACCTTGACAGGATAAGTATTTCTGCAAAGGATGGCAGTGCACTTTCAGGTAAATACAAATTCAATATTGCGACAGGTGCCCTTACATTAGAGGGGGGTACGGTAGAAGATTCCGCGCCGCTTACACTGAATGCCAGCGGCATACAGATAGGGAGCGAGCCGGTAAGTTTATGGTATCTGACAGGTGCTGCGGATGACAAGTCCGTAACCTGCGATTTTGTCATAACGCTTTCCAACGATAGGGGAAGCATCGAACTGACCGGAGAGGACGATCTGACGATGAAGACCGTACTTTCCGTAGATTCTTTCAGTTCTTCTGTCATAGAAGACGATTCCATCGATTTAAGCGACCCTGATGGTGACGGTGCGCGTGAAACAGCGAATTGCTATGTCGTCGGAAAGGCAGGCCAGACTTATCGCTTCCCTGCTACGATAATGGGTAACGGTTATACTACGCCGGCTGATCCATCTTATGATGCCGGATCTGCTCCTGGCATAACGCCGTCAGTAATGGCCCCTGCGTCTGCCAAAGTCCTCTGGCAGACAGCTAAGGATCTCATAACCAATGTCAAGCTGCAAAATGACCACGTTTATTTTGACCTGCCTGGAGACAACGGTACGTTCGTACCCGGCAATGCCGTCATTGCGATTTATAACGGGTCTGGCAGGATTCTTTGGAGCTGGCATATATGGGTAACGGATGCAGACCTTGAAGCAAATCTCCAGACATGGAAAGTACATGAGGATCTGGCTGCATACGATGCATATCAGGACCCGCAGCTCATGGACAGAAATCTCGGGGCCTTGAGTAATCTCGACTGGGCAAGCTCCAATACAAATGCAGCGAAAGGTTTATTCTATCAATGGGGCAGAAAAGATCCGTTTATCGGTCCGGACAATTCAGGATTTAAATCCAGGGTAGCTATGCCGACGTACGATAGCGAAGGCAATCTATGCGACGTATATCCGCCGGAATCGACAACTCCTGACTTTACGAATGATGCACGTTGGACACATGTTGATAAGCAGTTGTCCAGGGCTGATATTGCTGCATATCCTATGGCATTCGTATCCGGTGCAAGCATTGAGGCTGAAACTGCTTTCTGGATGGAAGAAACCGCTCATGACTTATGGGGGTTGCCTGCTCTTGGTACAGAAGCAAATACTATCGGACATAAGACAATTTATGATCCTTGTCCTCCGGGATACAGAGTAATGAATCCGTATGCGATGACCGGTGTCATGTCTTCAATGAACGGCGGGAAATATGCGGATCTCGGGAATGGAAACGTCGTCAATCCAAAAAACTATGGAGAAACGGACCTGCAGGTCAAGTACGACGGGACAAATATTGCGACACTTCCGCCATGTGGACTGATTTACTTTGAAAAAGGGGATAATTTTTATCCTTTCGACAGAACCGGTACATATTGTTATATGTGGACAAGTTCGATTTCTGATGAAAAGAGAGGGATGCGCATGCATTATGACATCAATAATTTCGTGGCTCAGGAAGCTGCCTATGCATCATATGGACATGGTGTCCGCTGCGAAAAAATCAAATAATCCCAGACATGTTTGACAAAACTTTTATCCGGTCGTGCAGGGAAAGGTGCCTGCACGACCTTACCCAAGACATTATCCCGTTCTGGATGAAAAATGGTGTGGACAAGGTCAACGGAGGTATCTACACCTGCCTGGACAGGGACGGGACCCTTATGGATACTACGAAGTCTGTCTGGTTTCAGGGGCGTTTTGGCTACGTTGCAAGCGCATTGTACGCAAATCTTGTCAAAGATGCGGCATTGCTGAAAGCCGCCAAGGATACAATAGATTTCATTGAGAAATATTGTATCGATACGGACGGACACATGTTTTTTGCCGTGACGGCGGAAGGCAGACCGCTCAGAAAGAGAAGATACGTTTTTTCCGAATGTTTTGCCATAATGGCAATGGCTGAATATGCTCTTGCCGCATCAGATCCGACATACGCAGACAAGGCCCTGGACATGTTCCACCGTGTGCGGAAGATGCTTTCGACGCCCGGTTTCCTGGAGCCGAAATATCTTTTCGAGGCAAGGGGGCACTCCATCACAATGATGTTGATAAATGTGGCAAATGTCCTGAAACAGGTCTGCAATGATGAAATTCTCGACAGGCAGATAGATGAATCCGTACAGGCTTTGTCAGCATATTTCATGAACAGCGAATACAAGACGATTCTCGAGACTGTCGGTCCTGATGGAGAATTTATCGACACTTGCGAAGGACGGACCATTAACCCCGGGCATTGCATGGAAACGGGCTGGTTTATTCTTGATGTCGCCAACGCCAGAGGGAAAGACCCGGAACTGACGAAAATGGGACTCCAAATCATAGACTGGGCCTGGGACTGGGGATGGGATGAGGAGTACGGCGGCATGATAAATTTCCGCGACTGTAAAAATTTCCCTCCGCAGGACTATTCTCAGGATATGAAATTCTGGTGGCCTCAGTGTGAAACTATCCTGGCCTCTCTTTATGCATACAATGCTTCCGGAGACGAAAAATACATGGATATGCACAGAAAAGCGTTTGAATATGCTTTCGGAAAATTCCCGGATCCGGAATACGGGGAATGGTACGGTTATCTTCACAGGGACGGTACCGTAGCGCAGCCTGCAAAGGGCAATCTTTTCAAGGGGCCGTTCCATGTACCGCGGATGATGATGAAGGCTGTACAACAATATGATACTTTACTGACAGAAAAACAATAAGGCAATGATAATCAAGAATATTTCCATAGTGCTGGCCGGACTTATGACACTCAGTACGATTGTTTCCGGCTGTGAAAAAGAGATACAGCGGCCCGAAGTTACCGAGCCGTTGATGCCGGATCTCGGCCCGGAGGGAACCGAGGGAACAATCGGGTCCGCGGAAGTGACAAGGACTACGGTTTTTTCCGCGGCTGCTAACAACGAAGTTTTCCGCATACCGTCGGTTATTACCGCCAAAGACGGGTCGATACTTGTTTTTGCGGAAGACAGACATGAATCATGGCGCGATAAGAGCTATACGGACGTGGTTGTAAAGCGAAGCACTGACAACGGCAAGACATGGTCGGCCGCAGTCAGCATCACTGGAAGTCTGAATGCCGGTGATTTCGCATTCATGGATCCTACGCCTGTGCTGGATGAAAATACGGGTACGATATATCTGTTCTGCAACAGATGGAATGAACTGAATACGGACTATACCAACAACAGGGCATTCATGTCCAAGTCAACCGACCATGGGGCGACTTGGTCCAATCCTGTGGATGTGACCGATCAGATTGTAAATGCCGGCATGTATTGCGGCGGTTTCGGCCCCGGCCATGGCATAATGATAAAGGAGGGCCGGTATGCTGGCAGACTCGTACTGATAACACGGCAAAACAGCGCAACCGGCTCGGGAAACTGTTATGCAATATATTCCGATGACGGCGGCAGCAGCTGGAGCATAGGCGGCGCCGTATCGTCCGGAGAGGCGCAGATAGCCGAAGCCGGAGAGGACAGGCTGTACATTAATATCAGAAGAGGTGCAGCCAGATATTCATCATTCTCATTGGACGGAGGTGCAAGCTGGTCTGCTGCTCAACAGGATGTTTCGCTGCCGAGTGTTGACGGAGGATGCCAGGCAAGTGTCCTCGGAACGGGAAGCAATATGGTATTCTATTGCGGTCCTGAAAGCGGGGCGGCATCGGACGGCCATGACAACAGATACGGTCTTAAACTGTTCAGAAGCGCTACGAGCGGCTCAGGCTGGACAAGAAGCCAGGTGCTGTATGAAATGGCATCAGGTTATTCGGACATGACGCTGCTTCAGGACGGGCGAATGGCTATCATATTCGAGGCAGGAGATGAAAAAGGCTTTATCAAGACCAGTAACAGGGTGCCTGGATGGCTCCGTCTCGACCTGATGGTCCTGCCTGCGGAAATTACGGACTATGACTATTGGTTTGAATAAAATAACACACACTTGAGATGAAACAACTAATAACTATGCTGACCCTCATCTGCCTGCTTTGCATACAGGTGAGTGCACAAGGACCGGCTACGGTGTCCGGAAAGGTATCCGATTCGTACGGGGAACCGATGATAGGAGCTACGGTCATCGAGAAAGGCACTACCAACGGAGTGACTACCGATGCTGACGGAAACTACAGGATCACTCTCGAAAACAACAAATCCACGATTGTTTTCAGTTCATTGAGCTACATTACCCAGGAAATCCCTGTCAACGGCCGCTCTGTCATTGATGTGACCATGGAAGATGATGCGTTGAGTCTGAATGAAGTCGTGGTGACAGGATACGGACAGACCGTGACAAAGGACAAACTGACTGCCGCAATTTCCAAGGTATCGGATGATGAAATCAGCAGAGGCTCGCACGGCAACGTATTGAAGACACTTCAAGGATCAGTCACCGGTGTCAGGATTTCAACTACTTCCGGCCAGCCTGGCTCGCAGCCTTCCATCGTCATCCGTGGTGGTGCGGCACTGGATGGAAGCGGTACTCCGCTTTACATCGTGGACGGTATGCAAAAACCCGATCTCGCCGCACTGAATCCCAACGACATAGCTTCCATCGAAATTTTGAAGGATGCGGCTGCTACTGCTCTTTACGGCGCGAAAGCCAATGCCGGTGTCGTTATGGTTACTACCAAACAGGGCCGGGAAGGCAAGACGGAAATCAATTTCAAGGCCAATGTCGGTCTGAATTATTTGAGAAATACCAGCGAATTCCTGGAGGCTGATGACTATCTGTATTATCTCAGGCTGGCAGCATACAGGTCAGGCAACACTTCCGCCTTGTCGGCAGCCGGACCTTACGGTACCGGAAACGTCTATACTGCAGATGGAAATGAATCGGCAGAGGGTGTGTACAGTACGATGTTCCTGACAGATGAGAACAGATTCCTTTTGGACCAGGGATACAAGTCAATGACCGACCCAATTACCGGCAAAACCATTATTTACAATGAGTTTTCGTCCAGAGATGCTTCTGTCAGGGATGTTGCCATTACTCAGGATTACAATATCTCCGCTTCCGGAGGCAACGAGAAGGCCAAATATTACGTAGGTCTCGGATATTACAACGAAAAAGGTTTTCCTGTGATTTCAAACTATGAAAGGTTGTCATTTACGGGAAATTCGCAGTACAGGATTACGAAGTGGCTCAACAGCCGCACTTCAGTGACATTCTCCAAGGCAGATGATTCTTCCGTATCAGATTACATAAGCGGAGGTGAAAAGAATTTCTTCGGAATCATGTATTCGGCTCCTCCTACCATGCGCCAGTACAACCTTAACGGCGATCCGATCATTTGTACCACGAACTGGGAGAACGGAAACTGGGAAGCCGCCTCGGACTTTTTCTACCGCCGTCATACGAACTACCGCATGACGTTCACTCAAGGGCTGGATTTCAATATCACAGATCATCTGACATTCAAGGTCAACGGAATGTGGTATCTCAACATGACCGAAACGGAAAAGGCCAACAAGAGGTATATTTCCAGACCGGGAATCTGGAATGACGACAGGGGAGTGACGGACAATTATGCGAGAAGGCTTGACCAGACTTACAACGCCATGCTCAATTACGAGAATTCATGGGGAAATCACAATTTCAACGTTGTTGCCGGTTTCGAATACTGGGATTCATTTACTTACGGGCTGTCCGCATATGGTCAGGGTGCTGATTCCGATGACTTCATCAGCCTCGGATATTTCGACAAGACCGAAGAAGCCAACATCACCAAAATAAATATGAATTCCACGCACGTGCGCCAGAGAAGCATGTCTTTCTTCGGAAATGCAATGTATGACTACAAAGGCAAATATCTGTTCTCTTTTTCGGCACGATATGACGGATACTCCAAACTGGTAAATAACAAATGGGGATTCTTCCCTGGTGTCAGCGCCGCATGGAACATCCATAAGGAGCCGTTTATGGCAGGAAGTTCGAACTGGCTTACCGGACTTAAGCTGAGAGCAGGTTTCGGCCAGAACGGAAACGTGAACATTGTCGCCGGTGCATATGACCTGCAGGGCGATTACGGCAAGACCGGAAACTATGGAGGAGAATACGGTATATTGATAGACGATCTTCCGTATCCTGACTTGAGATGGGAGAAGACAACATCGACCGACGTAGCCGTTGAAGCCGTATTCTGGAACAGGCTCAGCGCGTCGATAGGTTTCTATAACAAACTTACGTCGGACCTGCTTGCATCCGTGCCTTTCCCGTCTTCGAGCGGAGTGGGCAACCAGTTCACCAACAACGGCAGTGTACGCAGCCGGGGTATCGAGTTTGAAATCGGTGCTACCTTATTCAAAAACAAGGACTGGAATATCCGTATTGGCGGTAACGCCACATATATGAGGTCCAAGATCATTTCACTGCCTTATAATGGCAATGAAAACAACCGGCAGGGCGGTTCCCAGGTATATAATCCGGATACTGGCGATCTGATGTGGGTAGGAGGATATCAGGAAGGTCAGGAATACGGAGTCGCATACGGATTCAAGATGATGGATATTGTCAGATCCAATGAAGACCTGCAGAAATATGCCTGGTACAAGGATGTCACTCCTTCCAAAGGCACTATCTATGGTCCGGCTATCTGGGAGACACTGACTGCGGAGGAACAGAAGAACGGACAGCTCCTTCAGCCCGGCGATGCGATATTCTATGATGTAAACGGCGATCAGGTCGTTGACCAGTACGATCTCGTATATATGGGAAATACCGTGCCGAGGTGGATCGGAGGCCTGAATTTTTCCGTCGACTGGAAAGGGCTTTCACTTTATGCCAAATTCGACTATGCCGCCGACTATGTGGCCGTCAATTCGAGAAAACGCTGGTATATGGGACTGTTCCAGGGAACATTCAATACAATCAAGGAAAGCAAGGATACCTGGTCTGTAGACAATCCGGATGCTACATATCCTATACTTATGTATGCCGACAACCAGAACAGGAACAACTACAGGCTCAGCGATATTTTCTACGAAAACAGCAGCTATCTCTGCGCCAGGGACATAACCCTGTCATACAGCCTTCCTCAGAAATGGTGCAAGGCAATAAAAATGCAGGACCTGACGATATCCGTGACCGGACAGAATCTGTTCTATATCACACCGTCCACTTTGTACAGCCCGGAATACGGTGCTGACGACGAGGGAGGTTACGGAATCCCAAGGACCATACTTTTCGGAATTAAAGCCACATTCTAAAAAGAGGACAGAAATGAAAAAATTTTTATATGCAATCAGTGCAGCCGCAATGCTGCTGTCATCCTGCAGTGCACTTGATCTCGGACCTATAGACCAGTATGGTATAAACAACTACTGGAATACGGAAGAACAGTGCGAGCGCTTCATAGTAGGGCTGCACTACCGTCTCAGATCCAGGATGGAAACCATAATGATTATGGGAGAACTGCGGGGTGGTACATTGAATACATCCTCCATCACGTCTTCGGGGGAAGGTGCTTCAAATATAGCCGCTGTATCAAACAACCTTTCCGTAGCGAATCCCGTTCTGACCAACTGGGGAAATTTCTATATGGACATTTACCAGATAAACCATGCCATAGACAAGATTGAGAATGAATGCGAATTTCTGGATGACGTTACCAGAAAGACATATCTGGGACAGCTTTACGGCTTGCGTGCATTCTATTATTTCCATCTTTTAAGGACATGGGGCGGAGTTCCTCTCTGCGACAAGCCGGACGTACTTATAACCGATGACCTTCAGGTGCTGGACAAGCCTCGTGCCACGGAACAGGCTACCTGGGAGTTTGTCCGCGATGCAGTGGACAAGTCCTGCGAATACTATAAGGATCTCGGTTTCGAAAATTTCAAGGGAATGAACTGTTATTGGAACAAGGCCGCGTCTCTTTGCCTTAAAGCGGAAGTCTACCTTTGGGGAGCAAAGGTAAAGCCTATCGGAGGGACCGCCGTTCTCGCACCTGAACCTGAGAAATATCTGGAAGATGCCAAGAGCGCGCTTGAGGAAGTAGAGCCGCACTACAGCTACAACAAGGATTTTGCAGACGCATTTTCAGTTGAAAACAAGGACAGCAATCCTGAAACAATATTTGCTGCCAGATATCTCTTGGGAGAAAGTACAAACTATTTCGTGAATTTCACGTACAACATAGCCATTTTTACGAAATTCTGCGATGCTGACGGAAATTCTATCGGTAACGTTCTTAATATCGGAAGCGGATTCCAGAGGTACGAGTACAGCCAGGACTTCTACAATTCATTTGCAGCAGGTGACAAACGTCGTGATGCAAGTCTGTATCAATATTATCAGAAGGACAACGACAATACTGTACAGCCTGCAGGACGTGCCCTGTGCAAGTTCCTTGGAGACCTGGACAACGGCAAGATCCAGTACACAAACGATGTCCCTGTTTACAGATACATGGATGTAGCGCTGATGCTGGCGGAAATCAACAATGAGCTTGAAAACTCCGGTGAAGTAAGCAAATGGATAGGCGTCGTCAGAAGCAGGGCATTCGATACTCCGCCTGCATTCACATACACGGACAAGGAAAGTGCGGAAGAGGTTATTCTGGCTGAACGAAAGGCTGAATTCGTTGCGGAAAGCAAGGTGTGGTACGATGTCAGACGAATGCTCGGCGGAAAATATGCGCTGGATTTGGTGGGCGATAATGAACTTAAACTCGTTTGGCCGATTGATTCTGGTGTACTTTCGAAAGACGACAATGTCAAGCAGAACGAAGGCTATCTGTAAACCGTTCCGTATGAAAGCGATATTCGTTTCCGTGCTTTTCGCATTCCTGTCCGTGTCGCAAGCAGTGTGTGCGGATGTGGATATTCCGGAAGTACATTATCCCGTAGTCCCTGTCATTGCAGGCAGGGACTGTAATGTGGCGGCCGAAATCTGTATCGTATCAGACGGGGAGAGGAATGGAAAGCTCGACTACATAGATGTAAGACTTGACGGTATTCCGACAGATGCCGTCAGGTCTTTGGAACTGATGTATTCCGGGACAATGTCGGTTGTCCGTTCCCGGACAACATCTTATGTGCTTGTAGACAATGCCCGTAAATCGGGCGGAGGCCAGAGTATATGGTGTGATTCCGATTTCGTCGAAAAAGTCGGCAGTGCACCGGCCGCAGACAAGGCAAGAATCCATTGCGAGAAAGCGCTCGTCTCCGGTAGAAATTATTTTTACGTCAGCATATCCATTGATCCTGAAAAGGTTATGGATATTTCCGCTCCTTTCGTTGTGGAAGTGACGGGAATTTCCGTAAATGGAAATGAAAGAAAATATTCAGTCAGCGGCAATCCACGGCACAGGCTCGGGATTTCTGTCAGGCAGGCAGGAGATGACGGAGTGGTTGCTTACAGAATTCCGGGGCTTGTCACGGCGTTGGACGGGTCACTCATTGCCGTATATGATATCAGGTACGATTCGAGTCTCGATTTGCAGAACAATATAGATGTTGGAGTGAGCCGCAGCAGTGATGGCGGCTTATCATGGCAGTATCTCGGTCCGGTATTGGATATGGGGACTTACGGCGGGTTGCCACAGGCACAGAACGGAGTGGGAGATCCTTCCGTATTGGTCGACGAGATGACGGGAGAAATATTCATCGCCGGACTGTGGACGCACGGAATAGGTGTGGACAGGGCCTGGACAGGAGTCGGGCAGGGACTGACACCTGAAGAAACAGGTCAGATTCTCTTGACAAGCAGCAGGGATAACGGTCTTACATGGTCTGATCCAGTCAATATCACTCCGCAGGTCAAGAGACCTGAATGGTATCTGACCTTGCAGGGCCCGGGAAGAGGAATTTCCATGAATGACGGTACGCTGGTTTTCCCCATGCAGCATATTGGGACGGACAGGGTGCCATGTGCCGGAATCATGTACAGTCAGGATCATGGAAAAACATGGAAAACACATAATTATGCCAAGACAAATACGACCGAGGCCCAGGTAGTTGAAGTTTCTCCAGGGGAGTTGATGCTCAACATGAGAGATAACAGAAAAACCGGACGGGCAGTAGCAGTCACCCCGGATATGGGAGAGACCTGGACGGAACACCGTTCTTCCGGAGCACTCAGGGAGCCTGTCTGCATGGCGAGCATCATTAAAGTTCCGGCAGACAAAAACCGGTACGGAAAGGATATTCTGCTGTTTTCAAATCCTGATACGACCAAAGGCCGCAATCATATGAGCATAAAGGCGAGTCTGGACGGCGGCAATACCTGGCTTCCTGAAAACAGCCTCCTGCTCGACGAGGAAGAAAACTGGGGATATTCCTGCATGTCGATGATAGATGAGGAAACCGTGGGGATATTGTACGAATGCAGTACGGTACAGCTTGTTTTCCAGGCAGTCAAGCTCTCGGACATCATTTCATCGCCCGAACCTTTTGCTGCGGAAACTTTGCCTTCGGCTTCGGCAGAAGACACCAGCGGCTACGGCATGGGTGTATCGGCAGCATTCTGCGGGATATTGGGCAGCGTCCCCGTCATGGCCGGCGGAGCGAATTTCCCGGATGTTCCTGCATCGGAGAACGGCAGGAAGTCTTTTTATGACGATATTTTCGTCTTGAGCGGAAACAGATGGCTGCATGCCGGAACGCTCCCGGAAACTTTGGCATACGGCGGATCTGCCGTATGCGGAAACAGACTTTACGTGATTGGAGGAAACGGCGGGCATGGAACAACAGGCTCCGTTTACAGCCTGTCGGTAAAGGATGGAAAGGCAGATGTCAGGCAGGAAAACAGCCTTCCTTTTCCGATAGAGCAGGCCGGTTATGCTTCGGAAAACAACAAGATTTATGTTGTAGGCGGCATTTCCGGCACCTCCGCTTCCCGGAAAGTCTTGGCCGGCACAGTCGGCAGATCCCGCGGCATACAATGGGAGGAGATAGCGGTACTTCCGGAGAATTTAGTACAGCCGGTGGCTTACGCGTACGGCGGAAGTCTCTATGTATGGGGAGGATACGACCCGGAATCAGGGCTGTGCTCCGGTAAGGGATATCGTCTTGACTTGCGCAGGAAAGAATGGTCATCCGTATCTGCGGTTCCTGACGGAGGTACTTTTACGGGAGCGGTTTCCATTGCTCTTCCATGCGGTATGGCTGCTGTCGTCGGCGGTGTCTGTCCGGAGATCTTCGAGAGGGGATTATCCGGCAAATACAAGGATTATCTGACATTGCCTCCGGCAAATTACCGCTTCAATGATCGATTGTGGATTTATTCTCCGCGTACCGATACTTGGGATTGTGCCGGTTGTTCAGGGCGTCTTGCCCTTGCCGGTGCTGCTGCAGCCGCAGACAACGGTTACATATATGTTTTCGGTGGAGAGATCAAGCCTGGAGTCCGCACTCCTGAAAATCTCAGAATTGAAATCAGAAATATTGTAAAATGAAAATCAATGATAAAATTATCCGGGCCTATCCTTGGATTGTAGTAGCACTTCTCTGGGTCGTAGCCTTGCTGAATTACATGGACAGGCAGATGCTTTCCACCATGAGGGAGGCGATGCAGATAGATATCGTGGAATTGGAATCTGCCGCAAATTTCGGGAAACTGATGGCCGTATTTCTCTGGATTTACGGTATTATAAGTCCTTTTGCCGGAGCCGTAGCTGACAGAGTAAGCAGGAAATGGCTCATCATAGCGTCTCTCGGGGTCTGGTCTGCCGTAACATTGCTGATGGGGTATTGCACGTCTTATCACCAGATATTGTGGCTCAGGGCTCTGATGGGTGTCAGCGAGGCTTTGTATATTCCAGCAGGACTGTCCCTCATAGCAGACTACCATGAAGGGAAATCGAGAAGTTTCGCAATAGGCATCCATATGACCGGACTTTATCTCGGCCAGGCTGCGGGTGGATTTGGAGCTACCATTGCCGCGACATTTTCATGGCAGCAGACTTTCCACTGGTTCGGAATCATCGGTGTAATTTACGCCCTGGTACTTATAGTACTTCTTCATGAAAAGAGGGACGAATCCACTGCACAGGTAAGGTCAGCCATGCCGCAGACTGCAAAAATCCCTGTCCTGAAAGGATTCGGAATGATATTTTCCAATGTCGCTTTTTGGGCGATACTCTTTTTCTTCGCTTCCACCTCACTTCCGGGATGGGCTACGAAAAACTGGCTGCCGACCTTGTTTTCAGAGGGTTTGGGTATTCCGATGGCCCAGGCAGGTCCGATATCTACCATTACCATAGCGGCATCTTCGTTCATCGGTATCCTGATAGGCGGACCTCTTTCAGACAAATGGGTGCGCAGGAATCTCAAAGGCCGTATCTATACGAGTGCCATAGGCCTTGCGCTTATGATTCCGTCTTTAGTCTTGCTCGGACTCGGATCAGGCCTTGCAGCCGCAGTGACGGCAGGTCTGCTTTTCGGAATAGGATATGGTATGTTCGACACGAACAATATGCCTATCCTCTGTCAGTTCGTCCCTGCCAAGCTGCGTGCGACTGCTTATGGTGTAATGAACATGACGGGGGTCATCGCCGGTGCCGTATGCACACAGGTCCTCGGAAGGTGGGCTGATGCCGGCAATCTGGGGCTGGCTTTTGCTGTCCTCGGATGCATTACGGCAGTAGCACTTATAGTACAGCTGACGATATTACGTCCGGTGACAGATGACATGAAATGATTATGAAGCGCATATTTCTTTTGCTTTTGACGGCATTGGCAGCCATAACCGCCAATGCCGGGCCTGATACGGTCAAAGTCGCCTGTATAGGTGACAGCATCACATACGGTGTCGGAACGGATGACAGGGAGACGGAGTCATATCCGTCCAGGCTGCAGCAGCTTCTCGGCAGCGGGTACTTAGTGGAGAATTTCGGAAAGTCCGGTGCTACACTGCTCAGAAATGGGCACAGACCGTATGTGGAGCAGCCTGAATTCGCCAGAGCTATGGCTTTTGTTCCTGATATAGCTCTCATTCATCTCGGAGTCAATGATACCGATCCTCGAGACTGGCCGAATTACGGTGACGAATTCGTCAGGGACTATCTTGCAATCATAGATTCTCTCCGGTCTGTAAATGCCGGCATGCGTATCCTGATTGCCGAAATTACACCAATAACTTCGGATCATCGCCGTTTCTGTTCCGGAACGTCCCAATGGCAGAAGAAAATACGCGAAGCGATAAAGGTAGTCGCAGATGTCGGCAACGTGCAGCTTGTCGATTTTTTTACACCATTGTTTCCACATCCTGACATGCTCCCGGATTCTGTTCACCCGGACAGCAGGGGAGCAATGATTCTGGCACGTACGGCATATTCGGCCATTACAGGAGACTTCGGAGGTTTGAGTATGCCGGCCTTGTATTCTGACGGGATGGTTTTGCAAAGGGACTGTCCCATAAGGATTTCCGGGACAGCAAATGCGGGGGTCGATGTTTCTGTCAGTTTCGCAGGGCAAAAAAGAAGAGCCGTGACCGGTTCTGACGGCAGATGGTCTGTCGTTTTCGACCCGATGCATGCTGCTACCGGTATGTCACTGAAAATTAAGGCGGCAGGGGAGTCGTTGATATTCAAGGATGTGGCTGTCGGGGATGTCTGGCTTTGTTCCGGACAGTCGAACATGGAATTTCCTGTCAGTCGCATGAACGGAAAAGACAGGGTTCTCGAAGATGCTGATGACGGTGATTTGAGACTTTTCGACATGAAGGGCAAGTGGAGAACAGACAACACCATATGGGACAATGATGCTATTTCTTCAGTCCAAGTTCTTGATTATTATGAAAAAACGCAATGGAAAAAGAGCGAGAGGGGAGTGGCCGACGATTTTTCAGCTGTAGGATACTGTTTCGGGCGCATGCTCAGGGACAGCCTTGATGTACCCGTAGGTTTGATCTGCAATGCGGTAGGCGGCTCTACGACCGAATCCTGGATCGACAGAGAGACACTTGGTTCATATTTCCCGCTGATCTTGAAGGACTGGCTGAACAATGATTTCGTACAGGAATGGGCCAGGAAAAGGGCGGCCAAGAATATAGACAGTGCAAATACCGGTATTCACCGTCATCCGTATGAGCCTTGTTATCTATTTGAAGCAGGGATTCTTCCTTTGGAAGGCTATCAGATCAAAGGTGTCATATGGTATCAGGGAGAGTCAAATGCGCACAATGCTGATGCTCACGAGACGCTTTTCCGTCTTCTTGTCAAAAGTTGGAGGACGTATTGGAACAATCCTGAATTGCCATTTTATTTTGTCCAGCTGTCGGGTATTGATCGTCCGTCATGGCCTGCTTTCCGGGACAGCCAGAGACGCCTTGCTGACTCCATACCGTTTACCGCTTTTGCCGTATCAAGCGATCTCGGGGATTCCCTGGATGTGCATCCGAAGGATAAACGTCCTGTGGGTGAACGACTTGGACGGTTGGCTCTGCATTGTGAATACGGATATGTATCCGTGGTCCCATCCGGACCTGCCGTGAAGTCGGCAGAGTTTCAAAACGGAAAAATTATCGTTCATTTCGACTGGTCTGACGGTCTGACTTCATCTGATGGCGGACCGGTAAGGACTTTCGAGGTCGCCGAGTATCCTGGTTTGTTTTATCCTGCAAAGGCTGCCGTTAATGGCGATTCCGTTGTACTGACTTGCGATTATGTCGCAAGACCGCGTTATGTCCGCTACGCATGGCAACCTTTTACACGCGCAAACCTGATAAATTCATCTGGTTTACCTGCATCAACTTTTATGATTGAAATTGACAGATGATAGTGACGGACAGCGTAAAAAATCACATGATTTTGTCACACAATTTATATTATGTTAAGTAACGCAATAATCAGAAATCCCCTGCCGGCCATGCTGACAGAGGATTTCCTGTTATTGCGTAATATTGGACTGACGAACAATATCGATGTCAGATGCGGATTTCGCGGCCCCACTGGAGTTTCCAGCCTGGCAGGTCGACTTTCTCGGCGAGAAGTTCCTTGGACAAAACAGGATTCGAGTAGATTTTCAGGAACAGGACGCGCAGGTCATTGCGGTCCAGAGTCTTTTCCACCGTATCGAGCTGATGCTCCATGTAGTCGCTGAATGACTGAACGTCTTCTGCGGAATATTTGTCTGCGTATTTTGAAGCACCGTTCAGGAGATCATATGCAATATAATTGGTCTTCCACAATTTGTAGCCGTCGATGACCCTCAGATCCACGGCGTGCCTTATCCACTGGTAACGGTCGTTCTTGTCGCATTTTGAAGCGGCCTCGATCTCGTCGGACGATAACGGAAGTCCTATGTTAAGGTGAATATTGCCTTTCTGCTGCTTTATACCGGTCAGGATGCTGTTCAGATCCTCGTTTGGAGCCTTTACGTATTTCCGCGTTCTCGAAATCAGCAGCTCACGGGCTTTCAGCACGTCGCACGGTTCGTATTCATATGAAATGCTTAATGGTGTGATATTCAGTTCTTCAAAGTTTTTCCTGAAGTCTGCCGACCCGCTCATGTCCAGCATTTTGAGCAGGCCCTGCTCCGTGATGTCTTCCCCGTCTTTGGTCCTGCCCTGACGCTGTGCGAGCCATATGGAGCTTTTCTGTCCGGTAATATTAAGCCTGATGTACTTCGAAAGCATCTGGGAGGAAAGATAAAGTTCCCGTGCCGATATCCCCCTGACAACCTTGATCATTCTGTTGGAACGGATCAGGTATTCTATGAACTTGTTGGTAATCAGATTGTCCCCTACGGCGATTTCTGTCAGCGGGATTCCGTTCCTGTAAAATACGAGCTGCGTAATGGCCGGGTCGAGAATGATGTCCCTGTGATTTGACAATGCCAGGAACTTCCGGTCCCTGTCGATATTGGCTATTCCGTCATAGGAAAAATTGTGCGCCGTGTGCTCTATCACCCACTCCACGACCCTTGACATCACCATTATCTGGAAATCATCTATGCTTTTTACCTGTTTCAGCAGATTCTGAAGGTAATCCGGAGCCTTGTCAGGGAAAAAATATTGCGAAACCTCTTGTAGGACAGGATTTTCAGCCACGATATTCAAGGCCTTTACTGCTTCTTCATCTGTATATGGACTGATGCTTTCGAATTCAGACAAATCTATCATAACAAATTTTCGGTATTTTGTAGAAACACAAAGTTAACTCTTTCTTAGAAACTGTTAAATAAGTGTTAAGAATTTTTTCACTTTTTTCTGCGGAACAGGATGGAACTGTCGCCATAGCTCAGGAAACGGAAACCGTGCGACAATGCGAAATCGTAGATTTTTCTCCAGTCACCCCCGACAAATGCGGATATGAGCAGCAGAAGCGTACTCTGCGGCTGATGGAAGTTCGTCACCAGCACGTCCGCAATCCTGAATTTGAAGCCCGGCACGATGATGATACGGGTGCCGATGCCGAGTTCGTCCATCCCGTTGGCGTCGAGATAGTCGGCTATCGCCTGCAGGGCCTCCTTCGTCGGATACGGATATTCCCTTTCATATGGTGCCCACTGGGCAATGTCGGCAGGATGCCCTTGCTCGATACAGCTGACGCCTGCATAATACAGGGACTCCAGTGTCCTGACGGAAGTAGTGCCTACGGCAACGACGGTCCTATCCGAGTTTATAAGGTCCTTCAGGAAAGATTTCCTGACGATGAACGGCTCCCTGTGCATCCTGTGCCCGGCTATAAGTTCCGATTTGACAGGCAGGAAAGTCCCTGCGCCCACATGAAGGCATATGGTCTCCATGTCGATTCCCTTTCTGCGAATGGCCTCCATTTCGGCTTCGGCAAAATGCAGCCCTGCCGTAGGCGCTGCGACGGAGCCGCGGAATTTGGCGTACAATGTCTGGTACCTCTGCGTATCGACAGCCTCGGATTCCCTGTTAAGATAAGGAGGTATGGGTACGGTACCGCAGATGTCCAGGACTTTGGAAAACGGCAGTCCTCCGTCCCAGGTGAATTCCACCGTAGAAGTCTCATTGTCCCTTTCTATCTGCCTTGCCCGCAGATTCATCCGCGCCACGATATCGTCGTTTTCCGGATTGTACAGTGACAGCAAGTCCGACTTCCAGCGCTTTACGTTTCCTACGATGCATTTCCACCGGCAGGAAGCCGTCTCTGAAAATATGAGGTTGTATTCAGCCGGCTGTACAGGCTCAAGACAGAAAATTTCGATGTGTGCTCCCGTCTCGCGCTGGAAATGCAGCCGTGCGGGGACGACCTTCGTATCGTTGAACACCATTATCGAGTCTGCCGGTATAAAATCAGCTATTTCTCTGAAAGCATGTTCCGAGACCTCTCCGTCCGAATATTTCAGCAGTTTGGACATGTCTCTTTGCGGAAGAGGGTATTTCGCGATCTTCTCGTCCGGCAGTTCGTAGTCGTAGTCGGATATTCTTATTTCCGGTATCATATGTTAGAAACTGTTTTCCGAATCCGCCGCACGTTCTGACAATTCAGTTTTCGCGCGGCAATATAAACGGCGGCGAAAATACGCAATTCTCGCGAGATTTGAAATAATAACAGATGTTATTTACTTTTCGAAATCATATGATTACAAAACAATAATTATTGCAGGTGCAAAATTATAATATTGTAAATCCTAACGGGAAATGTAACGTTGTAAAATAAGAAAATTTTATCAAGAAAGATTTTTAACACAAATATTTTATAACCAGTATTTTATACTGTTTACCTAAACTATTGGTAAATATCGTTGCAGTAAATTTCAGGCAAACAGCCCCACACGTGATGATTCTGCATGTTAATACTAAAACAATATGTTTGTTGCCAAAGTATTACTGATATCATATAAAGTGTTGCTTCAATACTTTTCCGCGATTTACCGGCATTGTTTCCAAATGTAACTCCGTCATAAGTTATAAAAGTTACCATTTTTATTATTACATTTGTAAATAAATTGATTACAAAAATGAATGAGCGTCTCGAGCAGTTTCTTGCAGCCGAAAACATATCTCAGGCCGCTTTCGCCGACAAGCTGAAAGTGACAAGACCCAGTATTTCACATATTCTGACCGGCAGGAACAAACCCGGCTATGATTTTTTCGCTCGCCTGATAAAGAATTATCCGTCACTCAATATCGAGTGGCTGATTACCGGCAAAGGCAGGATGTACAAGGATTTCGGCTCCGGGAATACACTGTTCGACAGCCCCGGGACTGGGGTTACATCTGTAAATCAGGAGACTCCGCAGGACTCTCCCCTGCCGCTTGAAATGCCTGACAGTCAGGAGCTGAGGGCTGAAAATGGCAGCTTCATCAATGAGGAGCCGCAGAGCCGGCCGGATGTTTCTCCGGATACTCCTCCGGCAATGGTGCACAGGCAGAGGAAAGCCGTCAAGATCATTGTATTTTACGACGACAACACGTTCGAGGAATTCAAAAAATAGGTATCTTTGCGCACGATTCAAAGACACTGGAAATGTACAAGAAACTTATCCGCCCTATCCTTTTCTGTTTCAATGCGGAAACTGCGCACAACCTGACACTGTTCGCACTCGGCATATTGAGATATGTCCCTTTTGCGAGGACTATGATACGTCTCATATACAAAAGGGAATCCCCTGCACTCGAACGCGAAGTATTCGGACTGAAATTCAAAAATCCGGTGGGACTTGCAGGCGGATTAGACAAGAACGGCGAATTTTACAACGATTTGGGCAATTTCGGTTTCGGATTTATTGAAATCGGATCCCTGACTCCCGAGCCCCAGCCGGGGAATCCCAAGCCGCGGCTTTTCAGGGTTGTCAAGGACCGGGCCATCATAAACCGCATGGGTATCAACAACAAGGGTGTGAAACATGCCGTGGAACAGTTGAAGAAAACACGGCCGAACACTATTTTAGCCGCCAACATTTCGAAAAATACTACGAGTATAAATGACGATGCTTCAAAGGATTATGAATCATCATTCGCACTTCTCTACGATTTCGTGGACATGTTCGTGATAAACATATCATGCCCGAATGTCAGCGGACTCTCCGATTTGCAGGACGTCTCGTTCCTGTCGGACATCGTAGACAAGCTGCTGGAACTCAGGATGTATTTCGACGATTACAGGCCGATTCTCATAAAGGTATCGCCGGACATTTCCCACCAGCAGCTGGATGAAATCATCGACTATTGCCTGATGTCAGGAGTGGACGGTATAGTGGCCGGCAACACTACCCGCTCGCGTTCCGGTCTGACATTGGAGCCGGAAAAAATAGAGGAAATCGGAAACGGCGGAATGTCTGGCGCGCCCCTGTATGCGAAAAGTCTGGAGTTGGTGAAGTACATCAGCACGCAGTCGAAAGGGAAACTGCCGGTCATTGGCGTGGGTGGCATCATGTCCGGAGCACAGGCGAAGGAAATGCTCGATGCCGGAGCGTCTCTCGTGGAAATCTACAGCGGATTCATATACGAGGGCCCTTCTATTGTACGCAAGATCAACAGCTATCTGCTCGGAAACAGGTAATGGTATCATAACATGACTACTGCAAGCATTTGTACCATAGGCGACGAGATACTGATAGGTCAGATCGTCGACACGAATTCAGCCGTTATCGCAAGGGAAATCGGCAGAGCCGGGGTCCGTATCCGGGAAATTGTGACAGTCGGAGATGACCGGCAGGAAATCAGGGATGCAATCATAAAGGAACTGGAGAAAAGCGACATTGTGATAGTCACTGGCGGTCTCGGGCCGACTAAGGACGATGTCACCAAAACCGTCCTGTACGAGTTGTCCGGGAGTTCGGGATATGTCATGAACGCGGAACAGTTAGAGATTATCCACAGGATATTGTCCTCCCGCGGGCTTGACGTCATGGAAATAAACCGTCTCCAGGCATCCGTTCCGGAAAAATGCAGGGTGATACCCAACAGGCTCGGAACGGCTCCGGTGATGGCTGTCGGATTTGACGGGGAGAAATTCGGGCACAAGGCCGTACTGTATTCCCTGCCGGGCGTGCCGTTCGAGATGGAAGGCGCGTTGCCTGACGTTGTGGCCGATATCCGCTCCATATTCGGTCTTTCGGCCATAACTCATCGTACCGTAATGACTTACGGTATTGCCGAGTCGGCTTTGTCCGAGAAGATTTCCGCATGGGAAGATGCCCTGCCGGGCAATATCCGTCTGGCTTATCTGCCGGATCCCCTTAAGGGCGTGGCCCTGAGACTCTCCGTTTATGAAAACGAAGGCTGCCGAAGTGACGGGGAACTGATTGAAGAACAGTTGCAGTCATTGCGCGGCATTCTCGGGGACAATATCTATTCCGAAAACGGAGAGACATTGCCGGAGGTCATCGGGAAACTCCTCAAGTCCGAAGGAAAGACTGTCAGCACGGCGGAATCATGTACCGGAGGGCTCATTGCCTCGCTTCTGACCTCTGTTCCGGGCGCTTCGGACTATTTCCTTGGCTCGGTAGTATCGTATGCAGTAAGCGTAAAGGAAAACGTGCTCGGGGTGCCGGCCGGAATCGTTGAAAAATACGGCGTGGTAAGCTCCGAATGCGTTGCCGCAATGGCGCAGGGCGTAAGGAATCTGACCGGCAGCGACTATTCCGTGGCTACTTCCGGTGTTGCCGGCCCTGGTGGCGGCACGGAAAACACTCCCGTGGGCCTGGTATGGGTAGGCGTCAGCTCCGTGTCGGGAACCGAAACCATGAAATTCAGCTTCAGAAACGACAGGCTCCGCAATATCGAACGCTTTTCGGCTTCCGCCCTCGATGCCTTGAGGCGCTTCATCATCAAGGGCTGATAATGCGGATGGCCTGACAGCCGCTACAATAACCGCAGGAAATTTCCTCCTGCGATTTTTTCGATATCGTCGGAAGCATAGCCGCGGGAACGCAGCTCATCGAATATTATCCCGAACTTGGATATGTCCTCTATTCCTGCCGGAGTGACGGAAATGCCGTCGAAATCGGAGCCGAGCCCCACATGGTCTATCCCTGCAACGGACACCGCATGATCGATATGGTCTGCCACCCTTTTGTATGAAGGGCGTTCGAGAGCTGCCAGTTCATCTTCCACGGCATACCATGCCTTCCTCTTTTCGGGGTCCGCAGGATCCTTGATGAACGCCTCCTCAATATCGGACTTCGCTTCAAGGCCGGATTTTGCCAGCACTTCCGCAAAACCGTCATCCAGGAATACGGGATAAAAGTTTATCTGGACCACGCCTCCGTTCGCCGCCAGAGCCTTCAGCATTTCATCCGTCAGGTTCCTTTTGTGGCTTGCCAGCGCCCGGCAGCATGAATGCGTGGCCACAACGGGTTTTTCCGAACATTCGAGGACATCGAAAAAGGCCCTGTCTGAAATATGCGAGACATCGACGAGCATCCCGAGCCTGTTCATCTCCGCGACCACTTCCCTGCCGAACGGACTTAGACCGCCCCATCTTTCCGCTGCCGGAGCGCATGAATCGCATATGTCATTGTGGCCGGAATGCGTCAGGGTCATGTAGCGGACCCCCATACGGTGAAAAAGCCGCAGAAGCGACAGCGAGTCCTGGATGGCGGACCCGTTTTCAAGGCCTAAAAACACGGAAATCAGCCCTTTTTCCTTTGCAGCCATGGCTTCGTCCCGGCTCGTGGTCAGAACGGCTTTGCCGGCGTTTTTGTCCAGGGCATCATACACTCCGGCCATCAGTTTCATCGCATATGCGGTGGCTTCGTCCGGAGGCAGTGCGGCCGGGACATACAGGGCGAAAAACGCCCCGTCCACTCCCCCTTTTTTCATTTTCGGGAAATCGACCTGGCCATGACCGTTCCATTTGCCTATGTCCCTGAGCCTGAGAATCTGCGACGGAGTGTCACAATGTGAATCGAGTATGAACATCTTTCCCGCGGCTTATGCTTCCATATGCTGGCGTACAGCCTCATAAAGGATGACCGAAGCAGCGGCCGACACATTCAGAGAAGATATCTCCCCTGCCATTGGAATCGAGACCTTGTCGTCCGCAAGCTCGAGCATGGAGGACGATATGCCCTTGCCCTCCGAGCCTAATACGAAGGCGCATGGCCCCGTCATGTCTGCGTCATACATCCGCCGTGACACCTTCTCGGTGACGGCGATAATTTTGAAGCCGCTCTGTTTCAGGTAGTAAGCCGCAAGCCTGAGATTCGGCACCCTTGATACGGAAATTCTCATCAGGGCTCCGGCCGATGCCTTGACAGCATCCGCGTTTATCGCTGCGCCACCCTTTGCAGGCACTATTATCCCGCTGCCTCCGGCACATTCGAGAGTCCTGGCGATGGCTCCGAGATTCCGTACATCGCTAACCCCGTCCAATATGACTATGACGGGATTTTTGTCCGTTGCCAAAGCCGTCTCGATCATCATTTCGTACGGTACATAGTCTATTCTGGAAATATAGGCCACAACTCCCTGATGCGCTCCGCGTACCGCCCTGTTCAGACGCTCTACAGGCACGAACTGGAACGGAATCCCGTTCTTCTGCATCAGGTCCATGAGCTCCTTGAACACAGGCGTTTCCAGACCCTGTTTCAGGAGGACCTTGTCCAATTTCTTGCCGGCTCTCAGGGCTTCCAGCACAGGATGTATTCCGAAAAGGTACTGGAGTTTCTGTTCTTCCATATTTTCCATAAGCAAATACTTTTATCCACTACATTTTTTCCACAAGCTCTTCCCACTCCTCCGTAAAGGCGTCGGCTTCGCGTTTCAGTTCCAAATAGTTCCGAGTCAGTTCCATGATGTCGTCCGAAGGCCCCGGAGCCGCCAGCACTCCTTCGATTCCCTTCATCTTCGCCTGGGTCTCCTCTATTTTCCTTTCGAGGAAATCCATCCTGTTTTTCAGCTTGCGTTCCTCTTTGGAAATGAATTTTTTCTGCTGGTATTCCGTCTGCGATGCGGATGCCGCCGGTTTTTCTGGAGAAGGCTTGGGCTGTCCGGCAGCACCGTCCGATGTCTTTCTTTCCAACTCGCTGAGATTCTCGATCTTCCTCTTTTTCAGGAAGTCGGAGATGCCTCCCAAATGTTCCTTGACCTTTCCGTCCCGGAATTCATACAGCTTGTCCACTAACCCGTCCAGGAAGTCCCTGTCGTGCGAAACGATGATTATAGTGCCGTCATAAGACTTCAGAGCCTGTTTCAGGATGTCTTTCGAACGGATGTCCATATGGTTGGTCGGCTCGTCCAGCGCCAGAAGATTGTATGGCTTCAGAATCAGTTTCGCCATGGCTAACCTGGCACGTTCGCCTCCGCTCAGAACGGCGACCTTCTTGTCGATGTCCTCCCCCTTGAACAGGAATGCTGCCAGAATATCCCTGAGCCTGGTCCTTATGTCACCTGTGGCTATCTTGTCCAAGGTCCCGTACACGGTATCTTCCTTGTCCAGTATATCCTCCTGATTCTGGGCATAATATCCTATGCTGACATTGTATCCCGTCCTGGCTTCTCCGGCAAGCGGCTCCAGTTCCCCGGTAATCGCACGCATCAGCGTAGTCTTTCCCTCGCCGTTGCGGCCTACCAGCGCCACCTTTTCTCCCCTGCGGACCTCGATATCCGCACCACTGAACACCACCTTGCACCCTGTCCCGTCTGTTTTCGGATAACCTAACGACAGATCCTCCGCCTTGAAGACCACGTCTCCCGACCTCGGCGCCGGAGGGAATTTCACTGCAAGGGCGGAATTGTCCTCGACATCCACGTCAATTCTCTCCAGCTTGTCCAGCTGCTTGATTCTGGACTGGACCTGGTTCGATTTGGTCGGCTTGTATCGGAACCTTTCGATGAATTCCTCCGTCTTCTCGATCATTCTCCGCTGGTTTTCATAAGCTGCCTTCTGCTGTGCGATTCTTTCCTTGCGGAGTTCCAGATACTGGCTGTAAGGCACCTTGTAGTCATGGATATGGCCGAGCATTATCTCGATGGTCCTGTTCGTGATATTGTCGAGGAACTTCCTGTCGTGCGATATCAGCACGAGGGCTCCCTTGTAGCTTTTCAGATAGTCTTCAAGCCATTCTATGGATTCTATGTCCAGATGGTTGGTCGGCTCGTCCAACAGCAGGACATCCGGTTTCGACAGGAGGATTTTCGCCAGTTCTATCCGCATGTTCCATCCCTGGCTGAAAGTTTCGGTAGGCCTGTCCATTTCCTCCGCCCTGAATCCGAGGCCGAGCAGCGTTTTTTCGGCAGCGACTCTCGGAGATTCAGCCTTGGTGTATGCAAGACGGTCGTTGATATCGTTCATCCTCTCTATCAGCCTGCCGTATTCAGCCGAATCGTAGTCTTCCCTCGTCGAGAGCTGTTCCATCAGCGAATCCAATTCCGCTTCCATGTCGAAAAGTTCGCTGAATGCCGTCATGGCCTCGTCTATGACGCTTTTCCCACGATGGTGCTCCATTATTTGAGGCAGATATCCGATACGCAGGTCGGAAGGCATCTCGATTTTCCCTGAAGTCGGCTTCTGAATCCCGCATATCAGCTTGAGTATGGTGGATTTGCCGGCCCCGTTCTTGCCGACGAGACCGATCTTGTCATTTTCACCGACAAAGAAGCCGATATTGTCCAAAAGGGTGAAGCCGCCGTAGGCGACTGTCAATGAGTTTATCGATATCATAAATTTCTGATGGCCCGTCCCGGGCAATGTTTGATTTGATTAAGGTCAGATATTGGCGGAAATGATGTCCGCCAGCTTCTGCGGACAACGCACGGGATGACGCGTGACGGCATCGATGAAGCCGAGCACCACCTTGCCCGAACAAAGCAGGGCGCCGTCCTGATTGTAGATTTCGGAAAATACCTCCAGCTTGGCAAGCGGCACCTTGTCTATGTGCGAGACAATCCTGATGATGTCCCCCATTTTGGCCGGAGTCTTGTATCTGGCTTCCACAGATACCACCGGCAGCATCACACCCTCCTTTTCAATGACCTCTATCGGAAGTCCGTACTTGCACATCATGTCCGAACGTCCGCACTCGAAATACCTCACGTAATTCGAATGGTGCACTATTCCCATCTGGTCCGTCTCATAGTACCGTACGGCCAACTCTAATTCCGCCCTCATGTTTTTTGTTTTTATCCGACCTCCAAATATTTTTCTTCAAAAGACCGTCACCCCGGACTATTTCCGCAATGCGGCAAGCGATGCCCTGGCAGCCTCGATTTTGGCAAGGGAATCCGCTTCTTTCTTCCGTTCCATGGCCACGACCTTTTCAGGGGCGCCATTGACGAATTTCTCGTTGGAAAGTTTCTTCCTCACCGTTTCGATGAATTTCTCCTGATATGCTATCACCGCCTCGAGTTTCGCGATTTCTTCCCCGACATCCACTTTCCCGGTGAGCGGAACGAACATTTCGTACGTCCTGACCATGAAAGTCACTCCTGATGCGGTATCTCCGAAAGCTGCATCGGCACTCACCTTCACGTTCCCCAACTTTTCGATGACCGGTACGGTATCCGTCGGAAATCCCTCCCTTACATGCAGTTCAAGTGTCTCTTTCGGAGAAATATTCTTTTGCTGGCGGATGTTCCTGACGCCGGCCACTGCCTCTGCGGCAATTTCGAATTCTGCGATGAATCCTGCATCGTATTTTCCGGCCGTAGGATAGCGCTGCAGCATGATTGTCTCCCCTGCCTTCCTCTCTGACATGGACTGCCACAGTTCTTCGGTAATGAACGGCATCACAGGATGTATCATTTTCAGCAAGGCTTCGAAAAATTCGCTTGTAGCCTCTGCCGTCTGCCTGTCGATGCCGGTATTGTATGCCGGTTTCACGATTTCAAGGTACAACGAGCAGAAATCGTCCCAGAAGAACTTGTATATTGTCATCAGGGCGTCCGATATCCTGAATTTGGAGAAATGGTCCTCTACCTGTTCCAGGACCTGGCTCAGCTTGAAGCCGAACCATTTCACCGCCACAGCCGATGCGGCAGGCTGCGCTGCATCACCGTCAGTTTTCCAGCCTGAAATCAGCCTGAATGCGTTCCATATCTTGTTGCAGAAATTCCTGCCCTGCTCTATCTGGGCCTCGTCGTAAAGAATGTCGTTTCCAGCCGAACTGCACAGCAGCATGCCGAGCCTGACGGCATCCGCCCCGTATTTTTCTATAAGGTCGAGAGGGTCCGGAGAGTTTCCGAGCGTCTTGGACATTTTCCTGCCGAGCTTGTCCCTCACGATACCGGTCAGATAAACATTCCGGAACGGTATGTCTTTCATGAACTCGTTTCCGGCCATAATCATCCTCGCAACCCAGAAGAAAAGTATGTCTGGTCCCGTCACCAGGTCACTCGTAGGATAATAGTAGGCAAGATCCCTGTTCGGCCTGTGTTCCGGATGCCCCGGCATCTCAGTATCGAACACCGAAATCGGCCAGAGCCATGATGAAAACCACGTATCCAGTACATCCTCGTCCTGTTTCAGGTCTTCTGCCGCGATATCCGGATTTATCTTCCTTGCAGCCTCGAGGGCAGCTTCAAAACTTGGCTCCACCACGAAGTTGCCGTCCGGCATGTAGTAGGCCGGAATCCGCTGTCCCCACCAGAGCTGGCGCGAAATGCACCAGTCTTTCACGTTCTCCATCCAGTGCCTGTACGTGTTCCTGTATTTGTCCGGAATCAGCCTTACCTTTCCGCTCTCCACGGATTCCAATGCCTCCCTGGCCAGATCGTCCATTTTCAGGAACCACTGCATCGAAAGACGCGGCTCGATGACTGCGTTCGTCCTTTCCGAATATCCTACAGGAGAGGTATAGTCTTCCACCTTTTCGAGATTTCCCGCCTCGAGGAGCATGCCCTCGATCTTGCGGCGTGCTTCGAACCTGTCTTCGCCGACGAGAATGAGCGCCTTTTCATTGAGCCTGCCGTGATCATCTATAATGTCGATGACCGGAAGGTGGTGCCTGAGACCTATTTCATAGTCGTTTACGTCATGTGCCGGCGTCACTTTCAGGCATCCCGTACCGAAGCCCATTTCCACGTAACTGTCTTCGATGATAGGAATTTCCTTGTTTATAAGAGGAATAAGGACTTTCTTGCCTTTCAGCCAATGATATCTTTCGTCTTCCGGGTTGATGCAGACCGCGGCATCGGCCATTATAGTCTCGGGACGGGTCGTGGCGATGATGATGTACTTGTCTGTCGGCTTGCCGTTTCCGTCGGAAATGAAATACCTGAGATGATAGAACTTGCTGACCGTATCCTTGTGGATGACTTCCTCGTCGCTGACGGCGGTATGTCCGACAGGGTCCCAGTTCACCATTCTGACGCCTCTGTAGATATAGCCTTTCCTGTAGAAGTAGACGAAAGTGTTGATTACCGCTTCGCTCAGGTCCGGATCCATCGTGAATTTGGTCCTGTCCCAGTCGCATGATGCACCGAGCTTGCGCAGCTGGCTGAGGATGATTCCGCCATGCTTCTCCTTCCATTCCCAGGCATATTTCAGGAACTCCTCGCGTGTGAGGCTTTCCTTTTCTATGCCTTCCGCCTTCAGCTTGGCCACGACCTTGTTTTCGGTGGCGATGGATGCGTGGTCCGTTCCCGGCACCCAGCAGGCATTCTTCCCGTCCATACGCGCCTTCCTTATCAGGACATCGTTAAGAGTATTGTTCAGCACGTGCCCCATGTGCAGGATTCCCGTCACGTTTGGCGGGGGGATTACTATCGTATATGGCTCCCTTTCATCGGGCTCGGAATGGAAAAACTTGTGTTCCAGCCAGTATTTGTACCATTTGTCTTCCGTATTCGACGGATTGTATTTTGCGGACAGTTCCATAAGATAAAACGATTTTTATAAACGCGCAAAGATATAAAGTTTCCGCAAGAATGCCGAAATCCTACAGGAATTTCTTAAGATGACGGTAGACCTTGTAGACGGGAAAACCCATGACCGTGTAGAAAGAGCCTTCGATGGACTCTATGCCGATATAGCCGATCCATTCCTGGACGCCGTAGCTTCCTGCCTTGTCGAAAGGCTTGTATTTGTCTATGTAATAATTGATTTCCTCATCGGAAAGTTCACCGAACCTGACTGTGGCCCTGTCGGAAAATGTATCTTTTTCACGGCAGGACCGTATAGTGACGGCGGTGATGACTTCGTGCGGCCTTCCGGCCAATGTTTTCAGCATCGAAACGGCTTCCGCCCTGTCCGCGGGCTTGCCGAACACCCTGCCGCCGCATATGACGACGGTATCGGCCGTAATCAGGATCTCGTTCTCTCCGAGAGGCCTGTGGAATCCGTAGGATTTTCCCTCGGACATCATCGACGGTATTTCCCGGACTGCCTTTATTTCCCGGAAGTTTTCCCTGAAACCGTTCTCCGTATCGACCTCGAACTCGATGTCAAGTCCGGACAACAATTCTCTCCTTCTCGGAGAAGCACTTCCGAGAATTATCTTTTTCCCTTTCAGATCCATCGTCTCAGAACTTTGCCTTGTACAGCTCCACATCCAAATGCCACTTTCCCTGCAGCCTCATCACTTTTTCGATGCCTTCCCTCGCACAGCGATGCCCTCCGGCACATGGAGAGACGTAATCCGCCGCATCCAAAACTTCCTGTACGGCATCCGCAGGAGCAACACCGCATCCGCATTTAACCATCACCGGAATATCAGGCAGGTCATCTCCGAAATACATCACTTCCGATGCATCCAGGCCGTGCCTGAGACAGAAATCGTCAAAGTCTTCTATTTTTGCACGCGAGCCGAGATACACATCCTCAGCCTTCACGCCGCAGGTCAGAAAACGCTTTCTGATGCTTTCCGAACGGCCTCCCGTGATGATTCCCACGGCATACCCCGCCATAGTCGCCATTCTGATGGCAAACCCGTCCTTCGAATCGAAGGTGCGGAAGAGCTCCCCGTCGAGATTTGCAAGGATGCCACCGTCAGTCAGGACTCCGTCCACGTCGAATGCAAAAGCCCTTATCTTTCCGAACATGTCCATAAACTACGAAATATTGCCGTTCTTCGGTCCGAAACCTCCCATCGGGAATGTCTTCGGCTTGCTGTCCTGTCCGAATGTTATCGGGCCGAATTGTGCCTCGTATTTGTTTACATTGTCCTGAAGTGCCAGAAGCAGTTTCTTGGCATTTTCAGGATTCATGATGATACGGCTCGATACTTCCGGCTTGGGAAATCCGGGAAGCATTGAGGCGAAATCCACCACGAATTCGGACTGCGAGTGCGTGATGACCGCCAGATTCGAATAGTGGCCTTTCGCCACGTCCGGTTTTATCTCGATGCTCAGAGAATTGTTCTTGTTCTGTTCTTCCATCTTGTAAATATTTTTGAATGACAAAAATCCGTTTTTCGACTGAATTTCAAATCGTCTCCCCTTCCGGAGCCGTGGCTGCCTCCCCGTTTTCCGGAGCGTCGTTTTCATCCGTCAACCCGTCGATGAAGCCTTCGATTTTGTCTGGAATATTTTCCAGGACCTTTTTGGCTTTCTCTATGAAATTGTCAGTGGAACTGCGCGTTATGATACCCCAATATTCGCCTATGGCCTTTTCGACAGCCTTTTTCTGTTCTTCCGTCAGTTTGTCCGCCTGCTCCCTGTATTTTTCAGTCAGGGCATTGAATTCCTCTTCCGCTTTTGCCCAGTCCTCTTCCGTAAAAGTATCCATTTCCCGCTCCGTATTGTCTATGAAGTCCTGGAAGTCGGAAATCAGCCTGTCCGCAGATGCCGTACAGCCGCATGCCATAATCGACACAGCCATGAATATTAAAACCTTTTTCATCTTGTAATCCCTGAAACAATCTACAAATCTACCTCTTTTTCGGATAAGTTGCAATTTCCGTATCCTTTGTCAGATGCCCTTTTTCGAGCTGGGGCGATATGAAATTGGCTATGGCGAAGTTCCAGAGGGCGGACGAGCCTTCGGCCGTGCGGCTGTTCCGTTTCAGGACTTCGGACAGTTTCCGTCCTCCTTCCCGCCAGGCGCGACCGTCCGTGGCCGCCTGGAGCATCATCGGCTGGAAGTTGTCCAACGTGTGTGCAAAATGAGCTTCCGGGGTTTCGTCTGCCTCGAATTCATCCCACAGATGCCTGATTTTCGCGGCGAGATCTTCCGGAAGTTGCGTAAAAAGTCTGTCGGCGGCGGCATTCTCCCTCTCTTTCTGCGTTTTCAGACCGTCCTGATCGTAGGCAAATGTATCTCCGGCATAGATTTCGACCAAATCGTGAATCAGAACTATGCTTATCACTTTCAGCAAATCCACGTCTTCGTTTGCATATTCATGCAGGAGCAATGCCATTATTGCCAGATGCCATGCATGCTCGGCGTCGTTCTCAAGCCTTTCCCCATCAGTGAGATAGGTCCGCCTGCTGATGAATTTCTCCCTGTCGGCCAGTCGGCAGAAGTCCACTATCCGCGACAACCGTTCTCCGGAAACGTTTTTTCCCTCTTTAATCATAATGACTTCGTTAATTTAATCCTTGTATTGCGGATGTCGGGCAGGAAGACCGCCACGACTCCGAGCAGCGGCAGCAATGCGCTTACATTGAATATGAAAGCAATGCTCGTGAGGTCTGCAAGCCATCCGAAAAACGCCGACCCTATACCGCCGAGGCCGAACATCAGTCCGAAAAATACTCCCGACACCATGCCTACCTTGTCGGGTTTCAGGTC
>CALUQC010000055.1 GCA_944322805.1 uncultured Bacteroidales bacterium
AAATCCCTGATATCTTCGAAACGGTACGACTCCGAAAACATTTCCCTGACCTGTGCAGAGCCGCACACCTTGTCGAAAAGCCCGATACCCGAAGCTGCTTCGAACGGTTTCCGGTCAGGATAAAGCAGGGCCACAGCCTCCATCACATGAAACTGGACTTCGGTGATGCGGGCGGCGGAATAGTCTGTAAAGAAATATTGCACTCCCTGCACGGTCTTCCCTGCGGAACGGCCTGAAAACGGCCTGAAATAAATGGTCCTGAATGCCACACCCGGCAGCCTCATCGAATCCAGACATTCCTTCAGTCTCCCGGCATCTATCCATTCCTCGGCAAAGACCTGGAACGGGAGCGTATAGCCTATCCCTATATTCAGGAAACCGTACAGTTCGCCGCAGATGCCGGCTGCACAATAATATTCGGATGATGACGGATACGGGATATTGGGGGACGGGAGCACCCAGGGCAGTCCGGTATCCGCGTATCTCATGAAACGCCGCCACCCTTCCATAGGTATGACAGTCAGTTCGCAGCGTACAGGGGCACGGTTTCCGAGCTGGCCGCGGTTCAGTCCCTTTTCATTTATCAGCAGGGCGAGCTCCCCCACCGTCAGCCCGTAGACATAAGGTATACGGTACTGGCTCACGAACGAAAAATAACCGTCTTCCACATAAGGGCCTTCTATTTTCTCCCCGCCGAGGGGATTCGGGCGGTCGAGGACCATCACCTCGATGCCGAGCTCCGCACAGGCTTCCATCACAAGGCCGAGCGTACTGATAAAGGTATAGGACCTCGCCCCTACATCCTGTATATCATAGACCATGACATCGATTCCCTTGAGCATTTCCGGGGTCGGTTTGCGTGTCGCCCCGTAGAGAGAATAGACGGGAAGCCCGGTCGCCGCATCCACGTTGTCAGACACCTTTCCTCCGGCATGTACATCTCCCCTGACTCCGTGTTCAGGCCCGTACAGAGCCACCAGGTTGACATCAGGGGCGTTGAACAGAATGTCTATGGTGGAACGCAGCTGCCTGTCCACTCCGCTCGGATTGGTCACAAGACCCACATTCCTGCCTTTCAGCCCCGGGAACCCGCGCTTTACCAGGACTTCGATGCCAGGCAGGACCTCTTTTTCAGAAGTTTTTTTCCTGCCTGCGCCGAATGCCGGCACTGCGGACATCTGTACATACATGAAAATTGCGGCGGCAGCCGCAGCAAATACGAATTTAACCTTCATAATCCAACGTCTTTTTCACGAAAAAAGTCACCAATACCGTTGCCAGGCAGCACAACATCACCATTCCGAAAAACCCGACATAGCCGAGCGACTCCTGCAGATAGCCGGCGAACATGCCCGGCAGCATCATGCTCATGGCCATGAACGCGGTGCAGAGCGAATAATGCGATGTCTTGAACTCACCTTCGGAAAACGCTATCAGATAAAGCATGTATGCAGTGAAGCCGAAACCGTAGCCGAACTGGTCAAGAGCCACGCAAATACTTATTGTCCAAAGACTTTCCGGCTGGACGGCACCGAGATAGAGAAACACTGAGCAAGGCAGGGCAAGACTCAGGGCCATAGGCCACAGCGCCCGCCGCAGACCCCATTTCGAAGCCGCCATCCCGCCGATGATGCCTCCGGCAGTCAGGGCAATGATGCCTATTGTGCCGTAAACGAGGCCCACCTGTTCCGTCGGGAGTCCCAATCCGCCCGCCGATACCGGATCGAGCAGGAAAGGATTCAGCATTTTCACTAAAAAAGCCTCGGGAAGCCGGTACAGCAGCATGAATGCCACGGCAAGCCATATATGCTTCTTGCTGAAGAAAGTGGAGAAGGTGCGGCCGAATTCCCTGAAGATTTCCCTTGCCCGCTCCGAACGCTGCTCGGGAGACAAATGAGGTCTGTCGGCGAGCGGTTTCGGCAGGATAAAACTGTGATAAAGCGTCAAAAGCCCGAAAATGACTGAACAGAGGATAAGGGTCAGTCTCCAGGACATGGGGATGTTGCCGGTCCGGCTTTCCGCCATCCCGGCAATGAATACGATGAATCCCTGTCCGAAAATGGTGGCAAGCCTGTAAAAAGTGCTTCTGATACCTACGAAAAAAGCCTGCTGTTCCCGATTCAGGGCCAGCATGTAAAAGCCGTCCGCGGCAATGTCGTGAGTGGCTGAGGCGAAAGCCGTGATCCAGAATACGGCAAGCGCGGCTGCAAATGGCGATACGGGGACATTGCCGGCTGAAATTTCAGCCGGAGTGAGGGAAGGCAGCAGCAAGGCGCCGCACAGCATGGCTGCCGTCATGACTATCTGCATGGACACGGTCCACCAGCGTTTGGTCCTGATGATGTCCACGAACGGGCTCCAGAGAGGCTTTATGACCCACGGAAGATAGAGCAGCCCGGTGAACATGGCGACATCTCCGTTGGACATCCCCATTTTCTTGAATATTATCACGGATACGGTATTCACCAAGACATAAGGAACACCCTCCGCAAAGTAAAGCGTAGGCACCCATGTCCAGGGATTGTTTTTTTCCATATTCTTCATCTGCAAGCGGTTAACGGACATCGGTAAAATCCTGCGGGGCCAAGCGCGGCATCAGCTGCGAGCCTGGATAGTAGTGCGCCAGAATCGCTCTGTAGCCTGCACCTTCCGAAGCCATGACGGCGGCACCTATCTGGCAGAGTCCGACGCCATGCCCCCAGCCCGAGCCGCGGAGCCTTATCCTGTCACCGCAGGCATCAAGATATTCCACCTCGAAGGCCGAGCTTTTCAGATGCGTTTCCGACAGGACGCGGCGGATTTCCAGCTCCTTGCCTACTGTCACGGTCTTTCTGCTTCCGATGACCTTCAGTTTCACGATACGCCCGGAAGCTCCCCTTTCCATCGGGACCAAGGCCCGTATCGTGCCGGCATCCACTCCGGAGCGCCCGGAAAACAGAGCGGAAAGTTCGTCACGGCCGTATTCAGCCTGCCACCTGTACCAGTCCTCCGTCTCCAGGTCATATGAATTCAGTACGTTTCCCAGAAGTTCCGGACCGGCCTTGCCGCAAACGCACTCCCTTCCGCCTTGCAAATATCCGTAATCCACGTCTTCCCAGCACGCGCTGAACTTTTCTGAGAGGCCTCCGCAGCATTTCGAGAAACGCGTATCGCAGATTTTCCCGTCATACACGAGCACCTGCCCCCATGTCTCGTCCACCGCCCGCCTCACGGCAGGCTCGGAAGCCCTCGTCAAACCCTGGTAGCGCTGGCAGTGATCATCAGCGCAGACATCGAATCCGGCATGGTCCCCGTTTCCGTACCATCTTGTGATTTCGACGGCATCACCTTCCTGCGAAACACGCGTATTCATTGCTCCGGCACCCTCCTTCCCGGCATTTTCGTGCATCTTCATCCGCATCACCCACGACCTCGATATGACTGCATGGGCTTTCAGGAACTCTATGGGCGCCGTGGACTTCATCTCCGAAGAAATCACGCTTACCAAATAATCCTCAATGCCCACCACGTTGACCGCCGTCAGCCTGTCCCCGTCGACGATTATCTTCAACGCGCCGGCAAACAGCTGGTCCTCCGCCCGCTCCCAGTGGAATCCCACGCCTATGGTCACCCCGCACAGCCTGAAAGACGGCTCGGCAAACATGGTGGAAAGCGTCTTAGCCTCGAAGAACAGTTCGTCATACAGCGAGCCGTCATACTCTATCTTCCCGTCGCGATATGCTGCCCTGCGCGGTCCCGCCCCGTCCGTAAGGACCTCGAAGACTATCTCCGGAGCCGACATTATGCCTACCTCCACCTCATCCTGCCTGCGTGTCAGCCTGTCTACAATACGTTTTTCGGTATCTCGGTCCAAGGCCACCTCGGTCAGGAGGCTTTCCGCAAGTGAAGAATCCAGCTTTTCGAATTCCTCTGCCACGGGTGCCACCACGCAGCCAGCCATATCGGCCGCTCCCGGACTCATTGTAAGGTGATCCGGACCGTCCGAATAATAATGGTGAGACCTGTGCGAGGAGCGGAAAACGACCACTGACCGGAACTCCCCGGCCCTGCTCCACACGAAAACATTGCATTTGGGCTCGGGCGCGGCGAGACTCCCGTCTGCAGCGCATTCCTGCCGCCCGGTACCGGCAGCGGCACAGTCCAAAAGCCGGTAGAACAGTTTGGCCACCGACTTGGAGGTCGTGCCCCTTATGGCAAAGACACCGGGCAGGTACTTCCCGTACAGGAACAGTTCCGCATCCATGTTGGAAGCAATGCTCTGGAACGCCGGTGCAGCCGCACCTTCCTGCTGCAAACTGCATCCCGGCTGCATACAGGAATCGAAAAACGCGTCCACGGCACTTTCCAACGGCATCTGTCCGCGGGATGCAGCCTGGAAATGATGATGGTCGGGAGCCGAGGCCCCGCACTCCGGACCGTTGTAGAATACCGTATATCCCGGCAATGCCACCGCAAGGTCGAGCATGTCCACGTAACGCCTCCATATGGACTGGGGCGTGTGCTCTTTCATCGCAATGACAAGATGATTCCGGAATATAGGATAAGGATTCAGCAGGATATCGTATTTCCGTCCCTTTCTGCCCTCGAAATCAATGGCAGACTGCTCCGGAGGCCGGTTTTCGCGGCAGAGGAAACATTTTCTGTGCTTCAATGATTCCGTGTCGGTTTTTGCAGCGGAAGATACTATTCTGGCAGGGTTGTGCTGCACCACTATTTCCAGTCCGCCCACTACGGCCCGCTTCGTCACGACTTTCCTCAATGCGCGGAAATTGCCGCATGCGGCAGGCCATACCGACAGCTGGTCATTTATGAATTTCTCTATATCCATCTCTAACGCCTGTTCGAGGAATTTCTGTTGTTGCCCGACAGGACCTCCGGCGAGGCATTGCGCCTGATCCGCGCTTCAAGCTCCACCGTCCTGAGCCAGTCCTTGTACGAGTTGTTGGCATTCACCCTGTCGATATCCAGTGCGGCATCCGAATTGCCCTCCCAGCGCCGGCAGTAATACAGGACATCGTAAATCCGTCCGATTCTGTATTCGCGGCTGATTCTCAAGCCCATGGCATAATCTTCCCCATAGCTGCTGTTCGGGAAGCCGAATTTCCGCGCCACCGACGTCCGGAACGCTCTCGGAGCACCTAACCCATTGATACGCAGCGCATTGTTCGGACCGTTTTCATCTGTCCACTCCCTATGATCTATCACCCCGGGAGGTATGGGAGAGAGGGAAAAGTCCGTCATCAGATAGGAGCCGATGACCATGGCGCAGTCCTGCCTGCCGAACTCCTCCACTATTATGGAAAGGGTATTTTCGGAAGAATACATGTCGTCGCTGTCAAGCTGCACTGCAAATTCCCCGCATCTTTCGTCATATATCGCCATATTCCAGCATCCGCCTATGCCCAGATCCGTCCTCTGCGGGACGATATGTATCAGGCGGGTATCTGCAGCGGCCATTTTTTCAAGGATTTCCGTGGTGCCGTCCGTGGAATGATTGTCCACTACAAGGACGTTCCAGGAAAACGCGCATTTCTGGGAAAGCGCACTCCGGACAGCGTCGCCGATGGTGGAAGCCCGGTTGTAGACAGGTATGACGATGGAAGCCCGGACAGGGAAACAGGCATTGCCGGAGGCAGCGTCATCCGCGGAGCCATTTCCGTCTTCACGGACATCCTTACCGTAAAAATCAGTCCGCCGTGTCCTTGTGTCGACATATGCCCCGATTTTTTTCAGATGCTCCGTGCATATCCGCTCCATTTCCATTTGCGCCTGCCTGTTTTTCGGGTCCACATAGTCGAACTGCCTTTCTCCTGATTTCCGCAGGTCGGCAGCCGTCGACGTGTAGAGGAACTCTTTCACATGCACGATATTGTGCATTTCAAGGCGCAGGGCATACAGTGCGCCGAAACGGCAGTCCTCCGGAATCTCCGTGACAGCCTTGCGGAAAGCATCCGTGCGGAAAAGCAGGAGCTGCCCGAAATCGAAATCGTCCCTCAATGCGCCTTTCTGACAGTCTGTCAGCGGGTGTCTGCGGACAACGGCATTGCCGGAGGCATCATACACTTTTTCATAATGGTCGGCATAGAGCATGTCCGCGCCCGTATCGCCGGCAACGGCAGCCATCCTGTCAAGCGCAAGGTATCCAGCCTCGAGGGGGCCGTCCGTCAGGCACAGCAGGATATAATCTTCCGAAGCCGCCTCGGCAATGCCTTCCAAAGTGGCTGACGTCCTGAAAGATACGCCTCCCAATACTGTCGTTCCGGAGTAAGAGCGGCTGCACGCCAATGATGAAACCGTCGATGCCAGCACGTCTTCGGACATCTTCGGTAAAAAACATTCGATTTTCGGCATATTGAAATCTGCTGTAAATTACAACAAGGCGGTCAGTTTTTCCCTGATTCTGACGAATTCCTGTTCAAAGTTAGGAGTAAAGACCGATTTTCCAAAGTTTTCTTCTATTTCCCGAAGCTCCCAGAATCTTCCGTCCTCCACCTCGTCGCGGTCCGGATGCAGCGAAAAATTTCCTATGGCGGCAAATACATTCACC
>CALUQC010000056.1 GCA_944322805.1 uncultured Bacteroidales bacterium
TGGGACAGGATGGCCCTGCGCCATATCAAGGCATTCGGCCGGGATTTCGACATTTCGGTGCACAGGCTTCCTTCCGGCAGTCTTGAAGTCTTCGTCACGGGGCTCGGCATATCGCCGCAGCGTCACACCGTACGCGAGGGCGGTACATTGAAAATCGTTTTATGACATAACCAATTTTACATTATAATAAATGAACAGATTTTTTGCATTGGCCGTATCGGCCGTCATCTTCCCTGCGGCCCTGTCCGCAGCGTCGCCATTGTCCGGAACTCCGGACACCCCGGACAACGGGAAATCCCATGTCATTTCCGAGGCTTCCAAGCAGCGGGCTGCCGAACTCGTGTCCAAAATGACACTTGAGGAAAAACTGTCGTATATCGGCGGCATCGACGGTTTCTATATCCGTGAAATCCCGAGGCTCGGCATCCCGCGCATCCGCATGGCAGACGGTCCGCAGGGCGTGAGGAATGATACCAAAAGCACGATGTATCCTTGCGGTGCGGCTACTGCGGCCACATGGAACAGGGACCTTGCCTATGCTTACGGAAAGTCTCTCGGGAACGATGCCCGTGCCCGCGGCGTACATATCATGCTCGGACCGGGGGTGAACATCTACCGTTTCCCGAAGTGCGGCAGGAGTTTCGAGTATTATGGAGAGGACCCGTATCTGACTTCCGAGACTGCCGTGGCTTATATTGAGGGCATGCAGTCGGCCGGGGTGATGTCCACCATCAAGCATTTCTGCGGAAACAACCAGGAGTACAACCGCAACAACGGCTCTTCCGACATAGACGAGCGTACCTTGAACGAGATTTATCTCCCGTCTTTCCGCAAGGCCGTGCAGGTGGCCCATACGGGTGCTGTGATGTCAAGCTACAATTTGGTGAACGGCCTGCACATGACTGAGAACAAGGCTCTTATAAAGGACCTGCTGCGTGACGAATGGGGCTTCGAGGGCATTTTCATGTCGGACTGGACGGCTACCTATTCCTCGATTTGCGCCGCCAATAACGGTCTGGACCTCGAGATGTCCTGGGGCCAGTTCATGAATCCTCAGATTCTCGGCAAGGCCATAGAGACCGGTACCGTGACGGAAAAGACCATCGACGAGAAATGCCAGCATATCCTCCAGACTCTCATAGAGTTCGGCTTCCTGGACCGTGAGCAGAAGGACGCTTCCATTCCGGAGGACAATCCGGAGTCGGACCTGACGGCGCTGAATGTGGCGCGCGAAGCCGTCGTCCTGCTTGAGAACGAGGACGATTTCCTGCCGTTTTCGAAAAAGGTGAAAAAGGTAATGGTTACCGGCCCGAATTCGGGCAATGTCCCTACGGGCGGCGGCAGCGGCTTCGTGGAGCCGTTCCATACGATTTCCGTGACGGAAGGCGTAGGCGAGTTCTACAAGTCCTCTGATGATGCGGCCAAGGCAGATGCGGTGATTTATTGTGCCGGTTTCAATCATAAGCTGGAGGGCGAGGGCTTCGACAGGCCGTTTGAGTTGCCGGAGGCACAGATAGCTGAAATAGATTCGCTTGCCGCGATAAATCCGAATTTAGTGGTAGTGGTCAATGCCGGCGGCGGGGTGGATTTCAATCCTGTCCTGGCCAAGGCAAAGGCCGTGCTCATGGCATGGTATCCGGGTCAGGCCGGCGGCAAGGCGATAGCCGAGATTCTTTCAGGCAAGGTCAATCCGAGCGGCCGTCTTCCGATTACGATAGAGCGCCGGCTGGAGGATAATCCTGTCTTCAATAATTACTATTGCAATACCGAAAGGCTTTGGAACAGCCCTGAGCGCGTGACTTATTTCGAGGGCGTGTTCGTGGGGTACCGCGGCTATGACCGTTCGGGCATCGAGCCTCTGTTCCCGTTCGGCTACGGCCTGTCCTATACGGATTTCGAGTTTTCGGACATTGATGCCGCTCTGCTTCCGGACGGCAGGGTGCGCGTGACGGCTTCCGTAAGGAATACCGGAAAACGTGCCGGTGCCGAGGTGGTGCAGCTGTATGTCAATGATGAGAAGGCGAGCGTTCCGCGTCCCGAGAAGGAGCTGAAAGGCTATGAAAAGGTTTATCTCGAGCCGGGCGAGTCCAAGAGTGTCGAGTTCATCCTTGATTCCGAGGCCTTTGCATATTATGACATGGACCTCCATCGCTTCACTGTCGAGCCGGGTGTTTTCAACATTCTGCTCGGCGCGTCTTCGCGTGACATTCGTCTGACCACGGCCGTGACGTTGTAGTGCCCCCCCCTTTTTTCTGCGGCGCAGGACGAAGGGCCCGTGTTTCTGACCTTATTCCGCCAAAATCGGGTGTTTTGATATGGTTTTGGCGGATTATCCATATCCTTATTCCGCCAAAATGCACCTTTTTATATCAATTTTGGCGGAATAGTGTATGTCTTATTTGGCCAAAACTTATTTTTTGCCTATATTAGCGACGGGTTTCATGATATGATTTTATGAAGACAATTATCGGCAGGGATAAGGAAAAGCAGATTTTGGAGGAGCTGTACAGAGGCTCAAAGCCGGAATTCGTTGCCGTTTACGGCAGACGCAGGGTCGGCAAGACTTTTCTCGTACGGGAACTGTTTGGCGATAGATTCTCGTTTTATCATACGGGGCTGTCTCCCATGGAGCTGGGCGATATGCAGCTTCTGCACGGCCAGTTGAAAAATTTCAGTTATTCACTGGCTAAATACGGAGCGGAAATCACTTCAGAGCCGGAAGACTGGATGGATGCCTTCAATATCCTGATTGAATATCTTGAACAAAAACCGGACAATGAACGACAGGTAGTTTTTATAGACGAGATGCCGTGGATGGACACCCCGCGGTCCGGCTTCATTACTGCACTCGAGCATTTCTGGAACGGATGGGGTGCCGGACGGAACAACCTGATGCTCATAGTGTGCGGCTCGGCTACATCGTGGATAAACGACCGTCTTATCAATAATACCGGAGGACTTTACGGTCGATTGACAAAGCAGATACATCTTTCTCCCATGACACTGGGCGAAACTGAAGAGTTGCTGGTTTCTAACGGAGTGGAATTGGACAGATATGATATTGTCCAGAGCTACATGATTTTCGGAGGTATCCCGTATTATCTCAATGCCATTGCAAAGGGAAAAAGTCTCTCCTGGAATGTGGACCGCCTTGTTTTCGGAAATGACGCGGCCTTTTCTGACGAGTTCGATAGAATGTTCGATTCTCTTTTTGTAAATAGCGGAGACTATAAAAAGATTATCCGGTTTCTCGCCAGATCAAAGGCGGGATTTACAAGGGAGGAAATAGTATCTGCCGTGGCGACTTCCGGAGGACATCTGTCCAACATGCTGAAAACTCTCAGGGAGAACGGTTTCATTTCGACATTCCGTGATTTTAGCGGAAAGTCAAAAAATACAAGATACCGCGTGACGGATCCGTTCTGTCTGTTTTATCTGCAGTTTTGTGACCACAGGACAGTGCCGGACGATACGTTCTGGGAAAACAGTCAGTTTTTGCCTGCCGTCAATGCCTGGCGTGGTTTTGCTTTTGAGAATGTATGTTTTTCCCATATATCCCGGATAAAGTCGGCATTGGGAATTTCAGGGGTATCGGCGGAGGTGACTGCATGGTCGTTCAAGGGCGATGAAGTTCATGCCGGAGCGCAAATCGATATGCTGATTTCGCGTGCCGACAGGATTATAAATCTGTGCGAAATAAAATTCAGCGTTGCTGAATATGTTATTACGAAAGAGTATGACTGCCGTCTGCGGGAAAGGATGCAGACGTTTATGGAAGTCAACAGGCCTAAAGCGGCTGTCCACAATACGTTGATTACTACTTACGGGCTGAAGGAGAACAAATATTCGTCCCGGTTTCAGAATGTTGTCACCCTGCATGACCTGTTTGGTAAATAGATATAGCAGGGAACCCCTCTTTTGACATTTATGTCATGAAAATTCAAAGCAGTTTCCTATATTTTTCCTATCTTCGCCGCTTGTCTTGTTAAATTTTGAAAGGAAATGTCGGATTTTCTTGCTATACACTGGCACGTGAGCCCTGAGATTTTCAGCATCGGCGGATTTTCACTCAGGTGGTACTCCCTGCTTTTCGTATCCGGCTTCATCTTGGGCTGGTTCATTTTCAAATGGTTTTTCAAGAGAGAAGGCCTCCCTCTGAAACTCCTCGATCCGCTTCTTTACACTTTGCTGATAGGCACGATAGTAGGAGCGCGTCTGGGTCACTGCATCTTCTATCAGCCGGACTATTATTTCGGCAGCTGGCAGGGATTCTGGGAGATTTTCATGCCGTGGAAAGGCGGTCTGGCAAGCCACGGCGGGACTATTGCCCTCCTGTTCGCAATGTGGTGGTATGCCCGCCATTACGGCAGAAAGTATGATTTCGACCTGCTCTGGATTCTGGACCGTCTCTGCATAGCCGTCTGCTTTGCGGGAGCACTTATCAGGCTCGGGAATCTTTTCAACTCGGAGATATACGGAGATGTGACATCCCTGCCGTGGGGCTTCGTTTTCGAATTGCGCGGAGAGACTGAGCCGAAACACCCTACGCAGCTTTACGAAGCGCTCAGCTACACGATACTGGGCCTGGTCCTGCTTGCCTTGTACAGATACCGTCTTCCGAAACTCAGGAGAGGCACTATCATAGGCATATTCTTCATAGTGCTTTTCGGCATGCGTTTCCTGATAGAGTTCATAAAGGAGCCGCAGGTGGGTTTCGAAGAAAACATGGTGCTCAACATGGGGCAGATACTCAGCATCCCGTTCATCCTTATAGGTGCGGGTATCCTGATATACAGCCTGAAATGGGGGAAACCGGCTGCAATAGTGCACCCTCAGAAGCCAAAGGCGCAGCCTACCCATTACGCCAGACCGGTGAAACAGTAACTGTTCATGACTCTCATTTACTTGCCCCCGGATACATTTTCGGCTTCCTGACCATGTCGGCGCGGTAGACAGAGGGGGACTTGCCGTACTGTTTCTTGAAGAATTTGCCGAACGACGACTGGTCAGGGAAAGACAGCTTGTAGGCTATTTCCTTGATGGACAGATCCGTATTGCTGAGCATATGTATGGCTTTTTCAGCCCGTATGCCTGATATTACCTTCCCGATGGTGGCTCCGGTCTTCATTTTCACTATCATGGACAGGTATTGTTTGGAGATGTAGAGTCTCTTGACATAGAAATCCACGCTGTACTCGTTTTCGATATTTTCTTCGAGCAGCTCGAGGAACTGTCTGAAAATCGTGTCTGGCCTTGAAATTCCTGCCGTATGACCTGACGCTCCGTTGCCGCAATGCTTCCATATGATATCTGCAAGGTCGGCCGTGAATATGTACAGGTGAGCATAACTCAGCTCATTCAGGAAGTGGTGGTCTTTTTTCCCCACGACCGCCATGATGTCCCTGATATCGTCGAGCAGGCAGGCGCATTCCTCACTGTCCGGAGCTATGCCGGCGGCCTGCTTGACCATGGACAGCCGGTACAGGATATTGAGAGGGAAAGGGTTGTTGTTCCGGAATATGTCCATTATCAGTTCGTTGCAGACCTCGAGTATCCCTCCGTGGAAGTTGTCGCTGTAGAAGATGGCCTTTATTGCGGTGCCGGCAGGTACGACATGTATGCCCGGAGAGATTATATGGTACATCTGCCCTCCGGTACGGTAGGACATCGAGCCTTCGCAGGCCAATATCATGGTATTGTACTCTGCTGTCATTACCTGTTTCGCGCTCCTGTCCATACACGGAGCGTAATCTTCGGACCGGAAGCCCCCGTGGATTTCGGCTGCGTAGATATAGCTGTCTATATGGTTCTCGGCCACGGTCTGCATGCCGGAATACAATCTGTTTCTGTCCGTCATTTCTCCTGAAGCGTTTGTTCAGGGACCGAATATAATGAATATTAACGTGAGTTCGATGAATTTTTGAAAATCATCGAACTTCCGCTGAGGAGCAGGACGTAGTACTGCGACGGGCCCCCAGCGAGGTCGGGAGCGTTTCATGAGAATGTCCGGGGGACATTCGAAAGCGAGCAGATATGGGGGTGGCGCCCCATATGGTCCCCTCCATCTCACCCGAAATACCGCCTCTCGTGCCGTACCAGGGCGATGAAGATGAACAGCAGGACGGTGAATGCCCAGAGCGACGAGCCTCCGTAGCTTACGAACGGCAGGGGAATCCCTATGACGGGCATTATC
>CALUQC010000057.1 GCA_944322805.1 uncultured Bacteroidales bacterium
AACGACGCCTTTTCCCTGAGCGGAAGCCAGGAAAACGCATCCACCGGGTACATCGCATTCGACAGCATGTGGTTCTACGACACCGGAGCCGAAATCATCTGGCAAATCGGATTTACAGGCACGTCCTACGGCGGAGCGCTCGGCACAGTCTTCCTGAACTTCCAGAGGGACTACACCTATTATTATCCGGACTATGTGCCGGCCGAGTGGGTCCTCAATCTTTACAACGCCAACGACATCCGCTACGGGGCATATTTCCCGGATCCGAGCGACACCGGCGCCACGGTAGGATACGACTATACGATTTCAGTGCCGTTGCTTATGAAATACTACGGAAACTTCAACCTCATAAGCAGTTACAGGCTCTACCAGGTCAGCATGCCCAAACCGCTGAGGCTCGCCGAGCAGTATCTTATCCGTGCGGAAGCCTACTGCATGACGAATCAGACAGGGCTTGCCAATCAGGATCTCACCACGTTAAGCCAGAACAGGTCGGGAGGCTCGGTCAACGTAGGCTCCGACGAAGAGTCGTGGATAGACGTCATTTCACGCGAAAGGGTCAAGGAACTTTACATGGAAGGATTCCGCCTGAACGACCTCAAACGCTGGCACAGAGGCTTCGAACGCACACCGAACTCCTACTCCCAGACTACGGGCAACGACCTAAAGATAGAGGCGGACGATCCGCTCTTCGTATGGCCGATTCCTCAGCATGAGATAGAGGCACCCGGGTCGGAAATAACCGGAAATCCAAGCAACAACAGGTAAACAGCAAGAACTATGAGAAGAATATCCATAATATTATCCTGCACGGCCGTCATCACAGCGTTGTCCGTATCGTGCTCCGAAGACGTGCTGAAGCACCGGACCTCGAAGGACGGGATACCGATGCTCGGCAAGGAATACATTCTTTTCCAGGACACGCTCTCCACGCACCTGGTCCTCGACGAGGAAGGCTACTCTTTCTCAGTACCGATAGCCTCCACAGTGGCATGCGACTACGACAGGACCATAGCCGTCGAAATCATCGACAAGGGCAGCAATGCCATTGAAGGGCTTGATTACACTCTGAAATCCAATACGGTCACCATCCCGGCAGGCGAAACCGCCACGAATGTGGAAGTAGTTCCGGTATTCGACAGGCTGGGAGATACCGACACCCTCACCTTCAACCTCAAGCTCGTGATGCCGGACCAGCTCAGGTGGGACCTTTACGGCGACCAGACAAAAATACAGATGGTAAAATCCTGTACGTTCGACATAAACGACTTTACAGGATACTGCGTGGTGACATCGCTGTTCCTTTTCAGCTATCCCGGCGAGGAAAACGAAGACTCGTACCAGCGTCTTATCAAGACCAGGGCGGACGACACCGCGGAGAATACCGTCATCCTCGAAGACTGGCTGTTCGACGGCTATGATGTCAGCATCACCTTCGACCATTCGGATCCGGAAAACCCTCTCGTGCACATGGAATCCGGACAGATTCTCAGCGACGAAATGTCGGTATTCAACACCGTTCACGGAGACAACAGGATTTTGGTGGAAGACAGTCCGAACGCTGCATCGTACTTCAACTCCTGCCAGAAATTCGTATCGCTCTGGACGCATGTCTATGTCAATGTCCTGAATGAACGCTACGGCACGGTAGGACAGTACTACCACCTTTTGGAATGGGTCTCCGATGAAGAAGGAGAACGCCTTGAAAACGAAGGATTCTAAACTGCGGACAACATAAATTACAGACAAGTCATGAAAAAGATTTTCAACAAGATAACAGCATTGGCAATGGCGGCAGCGGCTGCTTTCCTGCCGTCCTGTACCGACAATATTGAAAATTCGGAAACGCCGGTATTCCCCGAGAAGGTAAAACTGGACGTAACCCCGGGCGGCTCCGTAACGGTTTCATTCACCGCAAACATGGACTGGTCGGCAAGCCTTCAGTCCGATGAAGATGCAGCCCGCTATTTCGCCATCGAGGACGGGGCCTTCGACGTGCAGACCGTAAAGGGCAAGGCCGGAGAAGTTAACATCACGGTAAAATGTATCGTCGACAAGGCGGATCTGGTGGAACACAAGGCAGAGCTGGCCCTGACAATGGGAGAACAGACGCAGGTCATAGCCGACATCATTTTGGGGACCCTCAACCAGGACTATTCCGTCAAGTATGCGGATGTGTCCGAGGACGGCAAGAGCTTCATATCCTCGGCTGCCGACGGGGAGCCTTTCGCACCGCAGTTCACCGGAGAAGGGCTTGCGGACAATGCGGAAATCAAGCTACTCTGGTCTGATGACGAAAAGGCCTACAAGGCATATCTGCAGATTACCGCAAACTTTACCGTGAATTTCGGCGGAAGCGCAGTGGAAAGCCAGCAGGTGGACATTGCCCGCACCGGCAACGTCTGCACCATCGAGACCGGCACACAGAATTTCGGTGAAGACATCAGGCTCGAATTCATCATAAAGTCTCCGGACGAAGTCGTTTCCCATCCGTACACCCTCGTCATCCCTACTTTCGAGCCGCATTTTTCGATATATCCGGTCACGGTGGATGAATACGGAGAATTCGAATGGGCGGACGAGACATTTGCGGAAGCAGGATTCATATATACGTACGATACAGACAGCCCTTTGGCTGAAAGCACAGTGACAGACCTCGAGTGGCCGGCCGGCAACGATGGCTACGGCTTCCATCTCCTGATAGA
>CALUQC010000058.1 GCA_944322805.1 uncultured Bacteroidales bacterium
TAAGGGGTTGTATCCCTGTGCCCTATGCGCCGCCCGGGCTTATTTTGCGGATAATCATATAAAAAAACTTTGACTGATGGAAATTATTGGATAATTTTGTAAGTTGTGACAATAGAAAACGAACTTGCAAAAAAGATACTGTTATGATTGTGATGAAATTCGGCGGTACGTCCGTCGCAAATAGCGAGGCGATTTCCAGGACCGTTTCCATAATACGCGGAAGACTGGGACAGAAACCTGTCGTAGTCGTTTCTGCGCTTTCGAAGGTGACCGACCTTCTGTACAGGATATCGGATCAGGCTGCCATGAGAAATACTGCGGAGACGGAAAAACTTCTCGGGCAGTTGAGATCCCGCCATATCGGACTTGCTCATGACCTCATGTCCGAAACCCCGTCTTTCTGTCATGAAGCCTGTGTCAAGGTCAACGAGATTTGCGACAAGTTAGACAGTTTTGTCGGGGCTGTATGTGCTCTCGGCGAATTGTCCGACAGAAGCAAGGCAGTCATCATTTCTACGGGCGAATACCTTTCGTCCAATATCATATGCTGTACGATGAACGCCAGAGGTATCAGCACCGGTTTCATGGATGCGCGCTCCATGATTATCACTGACAGGGAGTATCTGAAGGGCGAGCCGGACACCGATTCGATCTGCGTCAAGGTCCCGGTGGCCGTTTCGTCTGCCTATGCTGGCAATGATGCTGTCATTACCCAGGGTTTCGTATCTGCGACTCTCGACGGAGAGCCTACGGTCCTGGGCCGCGGCGGATCGGACTACTCCGCATCCCTGATAGGAATGGCCATAGATGCTGAAGTCATTGAAATATGGACGGACGTGGATGGTGTCCGTACTGCGGATCCGAGGACGGTGGAGAATACCAAATGCATAGAAAAAATATCTTTTGAAGAAGCCGCCGAGATGGCACATTTCGGGGCAAAGGTCCTCCATCCGCTGACCATAGAGCCTGCCGTGAAGAAGAATATTCCTATTTACGTCCTCAATTCGATGAATCCGGAGGGCAAAGGCACGGTCATTTTGCAGAGCAGCTTTATCGAAGACGGGGTGAAATCGGTCTCTTTCAAGGAAAACATACTGGTAATCAATATCTTTTCGACCAAGATGATTAACACCTCGGGTTTCCTCAAGAAAGTGTTCGAAATATTCAGCATAAACAAGGTGTCGGTGGACCTTATCAGTACGTCGGAGGCAAATATTTCCGTTACGGTGGACTCCTCCCAGAACATCGACAAGGTCGTGGAGCAGCTGTCGGAATTCGCCGATGTATATGTGGACAGGGACAAGTCCCAGGTGTCCGTGATAGGAAAGAATATTATCAATCTGAAAGGGCTTTTGCGGCAGACATTCGCACCTCTTGCCGAGTGCAAGATTTACATGATTTCTCAGGGCGCATCCTATGTAAACCTGAGTTTCGTCATCGACAGGTCCGAATTGAAAGACGCTGTGCGTCAGATACATAAATATTTGTTCGAAAATGAAAGTCGTAATTAGCGGATACGGAAAGATGGGGAAAATGGTGGAAAAGGTCCTCATCGAAAAGAACATAGAATGCGCGGGCAAAAGCGAAGACATTGCCGGATTCGACAGGAATATTGCCAGTGAGAGCGTCTGCATAGACTTTACCGTCCCCGAGGCTTTCAGGGCGAATTACAAGTTCCTGGCGGAAAATTTCAAGGCGGTAGTCGTAGGCACCACCGGATGGAACGACATAAAGGACGAGGTGGTTTCATATTTTGAAAAATGCGGCACTCCGATGATTTACGCCTCGAATTTTTCCATTGGAGTGAATGTATTCTTCGCCGTTACCGACTATATTTCCAAACTGCTCGGCAAGACCGGCGGATACAGTCCTTATATCGTGGAAAAACATCATTGTCACAAGCTCGATGCTCCGAGCGGGACGGCAAAAAGCATTGCAGGAATCATCGGAAAGAACATGGATGTGGATGTCGATATCCAGTCGGTCCGCTGCGGTGAGATTCCAGGAATACATACCATCGGATTCGAGGGCGTGAATGACAGAATCACACTGACGCATGAGGCTTTTTCCAGGGAGGGCTTTGCAAGAGGTGCCGTCGAAGCGGCAATAAAGGCGGAAACGTTGACAGGAGTGCATGAATTCAAGGAGATAGTGTTCCAATAGTTTGTACTCTGAATATTCCGGATAGGAGATAAGGCTATGAAAATGATGAAACTGGCAGGATGCGGCACGGCATTGGTCACTCCGTTCAGAAACGGAGAAGTGGACTTCGATGCCTATGTGGCATTGCTGAAAAGACAGGCGGATGCCGGCATACATTTCCTTGTCCCTCTCGGGACAACTGGAGAGACACCGTGTCTGAGCATGGAGGAAAAACTGAAAATCCTCGCGCTGACGAAGGAAAACTGCGCCGGAAAGCCGGTTGTGGCAGGCTGCGGGACGAACTCTCTGACACAGACAATCAGTGGAATCGGGCAGATGGAACAATACGGGCCCGATGCATATCTGATAGTGGTGCCTTACTACAACAAGCCTACGCAGGCAGGCCTTTACGAGTATTTCAAGGCGGTGGCTGAGTCAACGGACAAAGGAATAGTACTGTATAACGTGCCATCCAGGACGGGTACTAACCTGAAAGCCGAAACGACCTTGAAACTTGCGGAAATACCGAATATTATCGCCGTAAAGGAGGCCTCCGGCAATTATTCGCAGATTTCGGAAATCATCAGGAACGCTCCGGAAGGATTTTCGGTACTGAGCGGGAACGACGAAGAAACCCTTCCACTGATGGCAACTGGTGCTGCTGGAGTCATAAGCGTGGCTTCGAACGTGGTTCCGCGTGAGATGGCGGCTTTGGCCAATGCCCTTTTGGATAATGACATTGTTTCCGCAAGGAAACTTCATCACAGGCTCACGCCTCTGTTCAGGGCTTGCTTCATTGAGAGCAATCCTATTCCGGTAAAAGCGGCAATGGCCGAGATGGGACTGATAGAAAATGTGTTGAGACTTCCGCTGGTGCCTGCATCGGCAAATTCGGTACAGCTTATAAGGCAGACATTGGAGGAAGCAGGTTTAACGATAAAACAATGACGGAAAGCAATGAATAAGATCTTACGTTATGTCGCAGACATGTTATTGACCGGCGCGATAGCGGCGGTTACCGTATCATGCCTGAAAGGAAGCGGATTCGAGAGCAGCTACCAGGCTCACGCCACTTTGGAAAATTATGCCGAATTGTCAGGTGACAATGCATATGGCGAAGACAAGGCCTTGTTTGAAATCGGCTATGAGTTCCTTGTGGACGACAATATCAGTTTTTTCAACAAGGTGGACAATACCGACAACCCGACGGACTATACGGGTTTCGCACTTTCACGTTCGACTCTTGAAAAGTCTTCCTCCGACGGTGATGACAATGGCCAGACAGGGGAAACAGGCGCTGAAGACACTGATACCGGAGGTGCGGATGCCGGTGAAGGTACGGATGACGGAAGCACCGTAGAGACGGCCGCGTACAACCGTTTTACGGTAAATGCGGAATCTGCTTCGTCAGGATCGGTGTTCGCGGTATTTTACGACAATCCGAATATCGAAGGCCGTGCGGAACATGTCCGTTTCCTGGCATCTTCGTATGGAACATGCACTCCTGTGGCGTGTATGGTCAACAATACCAAGGAAGTAGCTGATAAAATCGCGGAGTACAACACGGCGAACGTCACTCAGTTGGAGGTGAAACTGACTGCGACAGGCTATCTGGGCGGCAATGAAACAGGGGATTCGAGCATACTGCTGGCCGGAGTCCGTACGGATGACGAGACCGAGACGACAGCGTATTCCATCATGGACGAGTGGACCGTGTTCGACCTTTCAGAACTCGGAAACATAGAATATGTGGAGTTCGGTATCACGGTTTCGGCGTCCGATGCCGCAATACCTGCCTACTTCTGTATAGATGACTTCATTGCGAATGTAAATATTTCCATCGCAGCCGAATAAGCTGCCGAAACTACATTTTATAAAGATCTGTTTTATGAACGCAACCGAGTTTAACCGCATATTCGACAAGACCGTCTCGGATTATCATCTGACCGATGACGTGAACGCGGAATGTGCCAATCCGTATTCTCCGGGGACACTTGAATTCCTGCTGTACAGGAAATGCTGGATAGATTCCGTACAGTGGCATTTGGAGGATATCATCAGGGACCCGAACATCGAGCCTTCCGAGGCACTTTCCATCAAGAGGTGGATAGACAGATCGAATCAGGACCGGACCGATACGGTGGAATATATCGACTCATGGTACCTCGAGAAATTCAAGGACGTGAAACCTGCTGCAGACGCGAAAATCAATACCGAGACTCCTGCCTGGGCCATAGACCGGCTCTCCATCCTGGCCCTGAAACTGTACCATATGCAGATAGAGGCATCGAGGACGGATGCTTCCATGGAACATGTAAGAAAATGTTCGGAAAAGTTAGCCGTTCTGAAACAGCAGAGGGAGGACCTGAGCAGTGCCATTGACGAACTGTTGGATGAAATCGCTTCGGGCAAGAAATACATGAAGGTTTACAGGCAGATGAAGATGTATAATGATCCGAGCCTGAATCCGGTGCTATATTCCGCTGATAAACGATAGTGGCAGACAGTTCTACAAGACAGAATTCCGGCAATGCCGGCGGCAGGCGCATGCTTATTGTCAGATTTTCCGCGATGGGAGATGTGATAATGAGTCTGTTTGCCGTGTCTGCCCTCCGGAAGACATATCCTGATTTGCGCATAACGGTGGCTACGAAGCCGAAGTTCGCAAAATTCTACCGGGAGATTCCTGATATAGGGATTCTTGAACTGGATGCGAACGGCTCGTTGAAGTCGTTGTTCCGGATAATTTCGGCTGCTGCAAAATCGGGGGTCGATTATGTGGCGGATATACACAATTCGCTGAGGAGCAGGATTATACGTTATTGCCTCTTTTTTACTGGTGCCAGGATAGCCTTGTTTCGCAAGAATAGGCGCAAGAGAAGTTCGATAAAAGGAAAAGGACTTGATATAGTGCCGTTCCGGCACAATGTCCTGAAATTCTGCGACGTATTCGCCCGGCTCGGATTTCCCGTGCCTGTCCCGGAACAGAAACGGCAGAAAAGGCCGATACCCGAGGTTTTCGGAAGCAAGTCCGGCAGATGGATAGGTTATGCTCCGTTTGCGAGCAAAAGCATGAAAATATATCCCCGCAAGCAGAGTCTTGAGCTTATACGGCTCATGTCTGAGTCTTATGACAGGGTGTTTCTTTTTTCAGGGCCGGGCAAGGAACTCGAATTTGTCAGGGAAATGGAGCTGAAACATGCCAATGTTACCGGCGTGTTCGGCAAGACTGACATCTGGGGAGAACTGGCCCTGATGACGAATATAGATGCCATGGTGACCATGGATTCGTCTTCGATGCATTTGGCATCTCTTGCGGCTGTGCCGCTCGTTTCGGTATGGGGGGCCACACATCCGGCAGCCGGCTTTATGGGATACGGCTATGATATAGACAGGAATTGCATCCAGGCCGATTTGCCGTGCCGGCCGTGCTCCATTTACGGTGAGGGGAAATGCAGGTACGATTCGCCACGCTGTTTCGAGACAATTACTCCGGAGATGATTATGGAAAAAGTCGCTGCGGTGAGCAGGGCCTGATGCAAACCGGGGATATGTCGGAGGAAATCAGTCGGAAAAGAGTCCGTCCGGAATATGCATGCTCAGTTTGCGGCCTGCTTCGTCGATATCCGCTATCAGGTCGTCATGCAGAGGCACTATTACTTTTTCCTGTGACCGTACAGGGCAGATCTCGAGACACGGATTGTTCGGTATGTCTAAAAATTCCGTTACGGTGCCTTTCGGAGTCCCGTATTCATCTGCGAGTGTCCATCCTTCGAGAAACGAAAAATCTCCTTCATCCGCAGCCATACCGGGGAGGGGACTTTCCGTGTATATGAACTGCCCTGCTATCTCGTCGGCATCAGCGAGGGTTTTCACTCCCGTAAGACGGACAAGAGCTTTCGTATTTCCTTTTCTTGTAAACGATTCGAAGAAAAAAGGAACCGGCAGTCCATCGAAATAGATGAATACCGGTTCCTCGATGTCGATATCTTCCGGTGAGATGCCATGAAAATTTATAACGACTTCACCATCGGTGCCGTTGGATTTCTGGATCCTGGCAATTTTCAGCATCATACCGTCGGAAAATGTTTTAAGCCTCGGCAGGTTTTTCCTCGGCAGCAGCCTCTGCTTCAGCAGCTTCCTGTGCAGCCTTTTCTGCAGCGGCAGCTTCGGCAGCAGCCCTTGCAGCCTCTTCGGCTTCAGCTTTCTTCTTTGCGATAGCCTCTGCCCTTGCCTCATTTACCTTTGCTTCAGCTTCTGCGGCAGCTTTCGTTGCGCTTGCAGCAGCTTTGGAAAGTCCTTCAATCTTGGCATTTACCTTGGCATCCCTTTGGGCTTTCCAGGCATCGAACTTCTGGTCTGCCTGTTCCTGGGTAAGGGCGCCTTTGGCTACACCGCCCTGAAGATGCCTTCTGAGAAGGACGCCTTCGTATGAGAAGATGCGGCGCACCGTAAGGGTAGGCTGAGCTCCGACATTCATCCATGCGAGTGCCCTGTCTGACTTGAGCACGATGGTAGCAGGATTCGTGTTCGGGTTGTAAGTGCCGATTTCTTCAATGTAACGACCGTCGCGAGGTGCGCGAGAGTCTGCCACGACAATGTGGAAGAATGCGAAATTCTTCTTTCCGTGACGTTGTAAACGAATTTTAACAGCCATTGTAAATCTGTTTTATGTTTTAATAATTACCTGTGCTTTCCTTCCCGAGGAAAAGCGTGCGAATTTAGTCGAAATTTTCAAAAGAGCAAAAACAAATTCATTATATTTGAATGATTTTTAACAAGAGACGATGAGAACATTATTATTATCCGCAGCCTTGTGTGTTCCGTTTATGCTTTGGGCTTCGGGAAAAGGCTTGAATGCAGCCCAGGAGGAAAATTGCGGGGCAGACAGGATTGCAGGAATCTATTTTGTCGAATACGAGGGCGAACAAAGCAAAATTTCCATTTTTCCAAACGGTGACGGAACATATTCTGCGAAGGTCATCTGGGTGAATAACCGTACCGATTCAAAGGGTAATGTGCGTACCGATACAAAGAATCCCGACAAATCCAAGAGGAACACTCCATGCGACGAGATAGTGCTGATAGAAAACATGAGCTACGACAGCCGCAAGGAGTGCTGGGGCAATGCGAAAGTATATGACCCTGTCAGCGGGATCAAGGCGAATGTTACCTGTTCTTTCGAGAAAGACGGCAGGCTGAAAGTGCGAGGTGCCCTGATGGGTATCGGGATGAGCGTGTATTGGGATAAAATCGAGTGATGCCGGTTACAAGGCAGCAATCGCCGCTTCCGACAGCCCCGTGACCTGCATGATGGCCTCTATCGGCATTCCCATCTTCTTCATCCCGGCAGCCGCTGCCGCAAGACCTTTCTTCTCACCTTCTGCCAATCCTTCCTGACGACCTTCGGCTATCCCTTCCTGGCGACCTTCTTGACGACCCTCCGCCAAACCCGCCTGACGGCCTTCCTGTCTGGCGTAATCCAAGGCATTCTTTCTGTCGTTTTCCGTCATCATATTGTTCTCGTATTGGTTTCTTTCCTCCTTCGTGAACGCCGATATCTCAGCTGCCTCGAATATCTTCCCGAATATCCTCTCCTGCAGAGCCGCCGGCCTGTCAATAAGCCGTGAAAGATTCTTCAGCACGTACATCCACTTGTCAAGCATTCCACTCAGCTCGCTCTCGCTCTTGCGGAATGGCCCCAACTCCACGAACACGAAACGCAGGTTTTCAGTCATCTCCTCTCCCGTCTCACTCTCCCTTAACGAATACCGGTAGATCAGCTTCTCCTCCATTCCTGCCTCTCCTGTCCCGTTCCCGGCCGGATGGTCCAGCGTGAAGTCGAGTATCCCCACCATATACACCGGTGTCAGCCTGTAGTTCCAGTCTCCCTTCCGCCCCTGCTCCCGCAACGGGTAGGTCGAGTAGTACAGTGCCCTGTCTCGGAAATACGTCTGACGCTCCTTCTGCA
>CALUQC010000059.1 GCA_944322805.1 uncultured Bacteroidales bacterium
AGCATTGATAAACGCACAGGCAGAAAGGCCCAGCAGAAGCATGCGGATGAAAAGATTGTGTTTCATTCTGACTTTATTAATTAGTGTTATTTGATTAAGCGAGGCCAAATTTCGCTTAAAATCACCGAAAAAGCAATATCTGGATAAAATAAATGGAGCAGGGGCACCCCAAGAGCGGAGGTCGAACTCGTCCGGACTATGCCGAGGCGCAGCGGGATTGTAAACGATGTTTAAAATAAACCGCCCCGCATGAATATGTGCAGGGCGGTCGTTATTCCATTGATTTACAGTGGAGATAGACGGATTCGAACCGACGACCCTCTGCTTGCAAAGCAGATGCTCTAGCCAACTGAGCTATACCCCCATGCTTGCGGATTGCAAAGGTACGGATTTTCTTTCAAAGTGCAAGTTTTTTTTGTATTTTTACGCGGTTTTACAAGGAAAAACTGAAAATCGTTTGTCTGACATCCAATTCTGACGAAGATGAAAGTGAAAATCGTAAACAAGTCCCCGTACCCGGCGCCGCAGTATGCTACTGAAATGTCTGCCGGTGTAGATCTGAAAGCGAATATCGAGGCGCCGCTCGTCCTGAAGCCGCTGGAGCGGAAGATGATTCCTACAGGGCTTTCCATGGCGTTGCCGGAAGGGTATGAAGCCCAGGTAAGACCTCGCAGCGGGCTGGCAGCCAAGCACGGAATCACGGTGCTGAATACACCTGGGACCATAGATGCGGACTATCGCGGAGAAATCAGGGTGATACTGGTCAATCTGTCGGATGAGCCTTTCACGGTGAATCCGGGAGAACGTATAGCCCAGATGGTCGTGGCACGTTACGAGCAGGTGCAGTGGGAGGAGGTCGCGGAACTGGACGGGACGGAAAGGGGAGAAGGCGGTTTCGGAAGTACCGGGCGAAAATAGGAGCGGCGGCAGGTCGAAAAACGTATTATGGAAATCACTGAATTATACAAGATATTCAAGGCTTCTTCCGGAGTGGCGACAGACAGCCGGAAAATCACGGGAGGAGAACTTTTCTTTGCACTCGCAGGGGAGAATTTCGACGGCAACGAATATGCGGAAAAAGCCCTTGAAGCCGGAGCGTCGCATGCGGTGGTGGCGGAAAATTCGACTGTGGCGAAACGGGCCGGGATGCCGGACTGTCCGGCAATGCTCAGGGACAGGATTATCCCTGTGCCTGATACCCTCGGGACCCTGCAAAGTCTTGCGAGATGGCATCGTTCCGTAACATTCGTGAACGGCAAGCCTGTTCCGGTGATCGGACTCACGGGCACGAACGGGAAGACCACCACCAAGGAACTTATCAGGACAGTCCTTTCCGTACGTTACAGGGTGACTGCTACTGAAGGGAATCTGAACAACAGCATCGGCGTACCGCTTACCCTTTTGAAGATAACTCCGGAATCCGAAATGGCGATAGTGGAGATGGGTGCAAGCCATCCGGGCGATATACGCGAACTCGTGTCGGTAGCCCTGCCGAATTTCGGGCTGATTACCAACGTCGGGAAAGCCCATCTGCTCGGTTTCGGAAGTTTCGAAGGCGTGAAAAAGGCGAAGGGAGAACTGTTCGATTATCTGCAGAGGACTGCGGACAAGGCATTCCTGAACATGGACAATGCGGACCTCAAGGCAATGGCTTCCGAAAGGCCTGACTTGCAGACAGTGCCTTACGGGGTGCGGTACCAGGGTGCGGAAGTGCTTGAAAGCGACCTTGAACATCCGTATCTCAGAATCAGGATAGCATCCGAAGACCTTGAAATAGATACCAATCTTGTGGGCAGCTACAACGCTGACAATGTTATGGCGGCTCTTGCGGTGGGCGAATATTTCGGAGTGCCTCACAAGGATGCTGCCGAGGCCATAGCAGGTTATGTCCCTACCAATAACCGTTCGCAGATGATGCGTACCGGGTCGAATACCCTGATAGTGGATGCCTACAATGCCAATCCTACCAGTATGGCGGCTGCTTTGGACAATTTTGCAGGTATCCGTGCCGGCAGGAAGGCCGTATTCCTCGGCAGCATGCTCGAACTTGGCAGGGATTCCGCCGTGGAACACCGGAAAATCATCGACCGGGTAAAGACAATGGGGCTTGACATGGCCTGTCTTGTCGGACCTGAATTCGAAAATGTGTTCTCGTCCGCCGATTCCGAATCCGGCATCCTCGTTTTCCCTGCATCCGATGCTCTTTCCGCTTACCTGTCGGAGCATCCCGTAACTGACTGTACTGTCCTTATAAAAGGCTCCCGCGGCACACAGATGGAGAAAACTGTTCCGTATCTGTAGCGGCTGACCTCATGAAATATTAGAAAACGATAACAACTCGCATAAATAACACTATTATGAAACGCCTTTTATACTTCTTGTGTCCCGTTCTTCTGAGTGCGGGACTGTTTTATGGATGCGCTCCTGCTGCCAACAAGCCGTATGAAGCTCCATCGTATGCCGAATTCACCGAAGGCCTTATCGACGATATCCATGCCGAGGGCTGGATAGAGGAGTTTCTTCACAGGCAGCGGACGGGAATGACCGGAGTGCCTGAATCCATGTCTTATCCCTACAATACTTGTCTTTGGGCGGGAAATATTACCCGCAATCCTGAAGAACACGGTGAAGACTGGTGGCGTTACGAGCAGACCGCATACTACACCGACGGACTTTTGAGGTTAGGTTATCTGCTTGATGATGAGGAGTTGATAAGCAAGGGTGAGTCCGGCATAGAATATACTTTCAGCCATAAGGATGAAGACGGGCGCCTTCCTCACAGCCGCTTTTCATATGCTTCCATGTGGCCCATGAGCGTATTTTTCAGGGCCGTCAAGGCTTATTGCGAAGTTCATGGCGACGGGGATATTCCTCAGAAACTGACTGAGTATTATCTCGGTTTCGATATGAAGGAATTCCAGCATTGGAGAAATATCATCAGCATTGAAGGCATGCTGTGGGCCTATGCCAGGACAGGAAATCAGGAACTTCTGGACAGGGCTGTGACTGCATGGAATGCGGGAAAATTCGGAGATCTGACACCGGAGGCCTGCGCGGCCGATACCATTCCGAGCATGCACGGGGTTACGTTCAACGAGGAATTGAAACTGCCCGTGCTGCTTTACGCATATACTGGAGAAGACAGATACCTCGATCTGGCTAAAAATGTGGTGTCCAACATGGACAGGGACGAACTTCTTCCTGACGGAGTAAATGTCAGCGCCGAGTATTTGCTCGGCAACGATAATGTCATCAACAGTCATGAGACATGTGATATTGCCGACATGACCTGGACTTTGGGATATTTCCTGATGGCTACCGGTGAGGCCGAATGGGCCGACAGGATAGAGAAGGCCGTATTCAATGCCGCTCCGGGTGCTATTACCAAGGATTTCCGATCCCTTCAGTATTTCTCGTCCGTAAACCAGGTCATTGCCACGGGAAATTCAAATCATAACGATTATTTCCACGGCACTACCTGGATGGCCTACCGTCCTACTCATGAGACGGAGTGCTGTGTGGGCAACGTTCACAGAATCATGCCTAATTATGTGTCGAGAATGTGGATGCGAGGCCGCAATGGAGAGGTCGTAGCTGCATTGTACGGTCCCTCATCGGTAGATGTAGTGCTGCCGGACGGCACACCTTGCCATATTACGGAGGATACGGAGTATCCGTTCGGGAGCGGGATAAATTTCATTTTCGAGCCGGAAAAGGCTTCTAAATTCGCGTTTTCGTTCAGGATTCCGCAGTGGTGCGGCAATGCATCTGTGAAAATAAACGGGAAACCATACAGAAAGGAGTTAGCTGCTGGAAGTTTTGTGACAATCGGTAGAAAATTCCGTCCGGGGGATGTCGTGACGCTTTCCCTTGAGATGGACGTAGAAGTAAAAACTGTTGAAAACCAAGGCGTCTATGTGCAAAGAGGACCGATAGTATATTCCTACCCTGTGCCTCAGACCATGACCGAGGATAAGAAGGTCTATCCGAGACTGAACGGCAAGGTCCCTGGTGACGACAGTTTCAAATGCTGGAATATTACTCCGGCCGGACCGTGGAATTACGCCATAGTCTCTGACGGACTTGTCCCGGAGGTGGTGGAAAAGCCGCTCGAAGGCTATCCGTTTGACGATGAAGGTGTCAATGTGAAAATCAGGGTTCCTGTACGGAAAATCGACTGGACTCTCAAGGAAAACCGCTATACTCCGCCGCTTCCGGCTCCGGACAGTGTAAGGGCTGTTGAGGGGAGCGGACTGGAATATGTCGAACTGGTGCCTTATGGCAGTACGGAACTTCGCGTCACCGTATTCCCCGAGTTATAGGATGTCTGTGCCGGTAACGGTTTATGACATTCTTGCGGAAAAGTTGGAATGATGAAACTGAAACGCATAAAAGAGGCAGGCCCGTTTGAAATGGCCTGCCTCTTTTTTATGAAGTCATCCGACAGCCTTAAAGGAGGCCGGAATGCCCTGATCAGAGCTTAGGACCGGCAGCTACGAGAGACTTGCCGAGGTCGTTGCCCGTGAACTTGTCGAAGTTCTTGATGAAACGTCCTGCAAGGTCTTTTGCCTTCTCGTCCCACTGGCTCGGCTCTGCGTAAGTGTCGCGAGGGTCGAGGATTGCAGGATCTACTCCTGGAAGCTCCGTAGGCACTTCGAAGTCGAAGTAAGGGATCTTCTTTGTAGGAGCCTTTTCGATGGAGCCGTCGAGGATAGCGTCGATGATTCCGCGGGTGTCACGGATGGAGATACGTTTCCCCGTACCGTTCCAGCCTGTGTTTACGAGATATGCCTTTGCACCTACCGCATTCATTCTCTTTACGAGTTCTTCACCGTACTTGGTGGGGTGGAGTGAAAGGAATGCAGCTCCGAAGCATGCGGAGAACGTAGGAGTAGGCTCGGTGATGCCGCGCTCGGTACCTGCGAGTTTTGCGGTGAATCCGGACAGGAAGTAGTACTGTGTCTGCTCAGGAGTCAGGATGGAAACCGGAGGAAGCACTCCGAATGCATCAGCTGAAAGGAAGATGACCTGCTTTGCGTGAGGACCTTTCGATACCGGCTTTACAATGTTCTTGATATGGTCGATAGGGTAGGATACACGGGTGTTTTCAGTCACGCTCTTGTCAGCGAAATCGATTTTTCCGGAAGCGTCTACCGTAACGTTTTCAAGAAGTGCATCCCTCCTGATGGCGTTGTAGATATCCGGTTCGCTTTCCTTGTCGAGGTTGATGACTTTTGCGTAGCATCCGCCTTCGTAGTTGAATACGCCTTCATCGTCCCAGCCGTGCTCGTCGTCTCCGATAAGAAGCCTCTTAGGGTCAGTGGACAGGGTAGTCTTGCCGGTACCGGAAAGACCGAAGAAGATGGCCGTGTTCTTGCCTTCCATGTCGGTGTTTGCGGAGCAGTGCATTGAAGCTATGCCCTTGAGAGGGTTGAGGTAGTTCATGATGGAGAAGATACCTTTCTTCATCTCTCCGCCGTACCATGTGTTCAGGATGACCTGCTCGTTTGTCTTGAGGTTGAATACGGTGGCGGTTTCGGAATTCAGTCCGAGCTCCTTGTAGTTTTCAACCTTTGCCTTTGCAGCGTTGAACGAAACGAAGTCAGGCTCGCCGTAGTTTGCAAGTTCTTCCTCGGTAGGACGGATGAACATGTTCTTTACGAAATGTGCCTGCCATGCCACTTCCATGATGAAACGCACTTTCAGACGGGTGGCCGGGTTGGCTCCGCAGAAGGTATCCATCACGAAAAGCCTCTTGCCGGAGAGCTGCTTCACAGCCTTGGCCTTGAGGTCTGCCCATGCTTCTTCCGAGCAAGGCTTGTTATCATTCTTATAAGCGTCTGAAGTCCACCATACGGTGTCCTTGCTTGCTTCGTTGTAGACAAAGAATTTATCCTTAGGAGAACGTCCGGTGTAGATACCTGTCATCACGTTGACAGCACCGAGCTCGGTTACCTGACCTTTCTCGTAACCCTCGAGACCTTCTTTTGTCTCCTCCTCGAAAAGGACTTCGTAGGACGGGTTGTGGAGAATTTCTTTCACATCTGTGATACCGTACTTGGTCAAATCAATTTTACTCATAATATAAATCTTTTATAAAAGTTTGCGTCATTTGACGGAATTCAATAATTGTCCAAATCCTTTCGGTATATCCGTGCAAAAATAGAATATTTTTATGACCGGACAAATTTTCGGACCGAATTATTGCCGGAAACTGCATTTATGTCGAAAAATCTCAAAACAGTTTCTTAATTTTGCCGGTGCAGGCCGTCAATTTTTCCGGAAACGGACAGGCCGTTCCGAAAACCGCACCGTCAGTCTGCACAAAATGTGCCAATGGATATGGATTGCGAGATGAAACCGGTAGAGGTGCTTGAGAAATATTGGGGCTACACTTCTTTCCGCAGCAGGCAGGAGGAGATAGTGGATGCCGCATTGTCCGGCAGGGACGTGCTGGCGATTCTTCCCACGGGGGGAGGCAAGTCGGTATGTTTCCAGGTGCCGGCGCTCATGAAGCCGGGCATCGCGCTTGTCATCACCCCTCTCATAGCCTTGATGAAGGACCAGGTGCAGAATCTTAACGACAGAGGCATCAAGGCGCTGGCTGTTTACATGGGCATGACCAGAAGGGAAATAGAGCTGGCGCTCAACAATGCCGTCTACGGAGACTTCAAGTTCCTTTATCTGTCTCCGGAACGCCTTTCGACCACGATGTTCCGCGATTGGCTCAAGGATATGAACGTGAACTACATAGTCGTGGACGAGGCTCACTGCATATCGCAATGGGGGTATGACTTCCGTCCCGATTATCTCAGGATAGCTGAAATACGGAAAATCTGCGATGCTCCCGTCATTGCCCTTACGGCGACCGCCACCCCCGTTGTAGCGGACGACATCATGGAAAAACTGGAATTCGGTGAAAAGCTGCTTCTGAAATCTGGTTTTGAACGGCCGAATCTTTCATATATCGTCAGAAACAGGGAAGACAAATTGGGCCAGGTCATCAATATTTGCCGGTCGGTGCAGGGAACGGGCATCGTATATGTCAGAAACCGGAAAAAGTGCGAGGAACTTGCTTCCTCCCTGAAAAATGCAGGCATATCCGCGTCTTTCTATCATGCCGGGCTTTCTCATACGGTCAGGACAGGGCGGCAGGAGGACTGGAAATCCGACAGGATACGCGTAATGGTGTGCACGAACGCTTTCGGGATGGGAATAGACAAGCCGGACGTGCGTTTCGTAGTGCATTATGACCTTCCGGACTGCCCGGAGGCATATTTCCAGGAGGCAGGACGTGCCGGCCGCGACGGGAAGCGTTCCTATGCCGTGCTGCTGTGGAACAATCTTGATTTGCGCAGACTGAAACAGTTGGAGAATGCCTCGTTTCCCGATTTGGACTACATAGAAGACGTTTATCACAAGGTCCATGTTTTTTTCGGCATTCCGTATGACACCGGAGAGGGCAGGGAATTGAAATTGGACCTTATGGAGTTCTGCAGGAAATTCAAACTGAATTCATCTTCCGCGTACAATGCCATAAAATACATAGAAAGGGAGGGGCACTGGGTGTTCCAGGAAGATTCCGACATGCAGACCCGGGTGCAGATCATACCTTCCCGTACGGACCTGTACGATGCCGAGATTCCGGATACGCGCATGCAGATGGTCCTCGAGGTGCTTATGCGTACCTGTACCGGGCTTTTTTCCTGGCCGGTGCGCATCGACGAGGATTATGTCGCGTCTAAAGCCGGCGTTGCCGTGCCGGAATTGCGACAGATATTGTACAAACTTTCCCTTGAACATATAATAAGGTATATCCCGGCGGACCATTGCTCCATGCTTTTCCTGAAGGAAAACCGCCTCCGTCCCAAGAATGTAAAACTTTCTCCCGAACGTCTGGAGCGGCTCAAATCCTCCTGGGAGGCCCGGACCGAGGCCATGAAGGAATATGTCCTCGAAGACGATACCTGCCGGAGCCGTTTCCTCCTGAAATATTTCGGACAGGAGGAAAGCGTGGACTGCGGCACATGCGATGTCTGCAGAAGAAAATCCGCGGACAGGAAATTGTCTGATGCCACCGAGGCTGCTCTCCGTTCCTTTATTGCAGACAGGGGCGGCGAATATACCTTGTCCGACATAAACCTCGAATTTGCAGCCCCCGGGTCCGAATATTCTCCTGATTTCCTTAAAATTCTGAGGAGGCTCATTGATGACGGGACCGTTCCTCCTTACCGCTGCGCATAGCCGTACCGGCCTGAAGGGAGTTACTGGCTCAGGCACCGGTACATTCCTATACGGACAGGCACTCTTGAATCAGAAAAAACGACGGGAATCCCTAAAAATGACTATTGCCTGACAATCCGTGTCCATGTACCTTTGCACGGTAAAACACAAGTTACGCCAATGCAGGTACGGAAAGAAGACATACGAGACCGCGTGCTGGCAGCCGCCCGGCTTCAGTTCGGACGGAAAGGCTTTGCCAAAACTTCCATGCGCGAAATAGCGGGAGCTGCCGGTGTCGGGGTGGGCAATATCTACAACTATTTCACAGGCAAGGACGAACTGTTCAGGGAGACGGTACGCCCGGTCCTGCATGCTTTGGAAGCCATGCTGCAGGAACATCACGGCATCAGGGGAGAGGACATCATGATGATGACGTCCGAAAAGTATCTGAGGAGCTGCATAGACGAGTATGTTTCCCTGATAGCCACATATCGCGGACTGATGGAAATCCTGCTGTTCCGGGCGCAGGGCTCCTCGCTGGAACATTTCCGCGAAAGCTATACCGACCGTTCCACGGAGCTGGTCAGGGCCTGGTTTGTCTCCATGCGGAAAAAACATCCGGGAATCAATACGGAGGTGTCCGATTTCATCATTCATCTGCACACTGTATGGATGTTCACGATGTTCGAAGAACTGCTGATGCATTCCGTTCCTGAGCAGGAGATGGAAGCCATACTGCATGATTACATACTGTTCGAAATTCAGGGCTGGAGGGCAATCATAAAAATATGAAATACGTAAAACATGAAAATACGGCCGCATCGGGACGGCCGGCAGGGAGGAAATCTTTACGGAGGTTTCCTCCTTTTTTTATGAACAATTCAGAATATCGTTCACTATTAAATAACGTGAGTTCGATGAATTTTAATTTATTGAAAATCATCGAACTTCCGCTGAGGAGCAGGACGTAGTCCTGCGACGGGCCCCCGGCGAGGGGGCGAATGGGGGTGGCGCCCCTTGAAAAGGGG